>JALTUD010000204.1 GCA_027047735.1 Flavobacteriales bacterium
ATGCAAATGCTTGATAACAGCGACTTTTTCTCCGGAGCCTTTCCGGCTGAATACGGAAATGCTCTTGCCGGTGTATTTGATGTTCGCTTTAGAACAGGAAATACCGATAAAAAAGAATATACTTTTCAGTTAGGTACATTAGGTATTGATTTTTCCACCGAAGGGCCTATGGATAAGAAAAAGAAAAAATCATTTTTGGTCAACTATCGTTACGCAACTGTCGGTACGGCGAGATTAATAGGATACCCGACAGAACCAACCTATCAAGATTTATCTTTTAACCTGAACTTTCCTCTCAAAAAAGGAGGAAACATAAATCTGTTCTCCATTATGGGTACCAGCGACCGAAAAAGAATTGCCGTACGCGATAGTAATCTTTGGGAGAAGGATGTTGACCGATACAACCTAAATCTCCATAGCGACATGCTTACTTTTGGTACAAATTACAACCGGTTGATTGGAGAAAAATCGGTCTTTAACCTTATGGCAATGATTAGCGGTACCGACCAAACCGATAATAAAAAATACATTACAAATGAATATACAGAACTCACAAAAAGCATAAACGAATATTCTTCCCTTCCCTTAAGTCTTGCCTCTTATTTCAAGCACCAATTTAACGCTAAACACAATAACAAAACCGGAGTTTCAGCGGTTTATACCCATCATGATTGGAGAGCCGGAAAATACAATTACACTACCTCAATGCTAGACACCCTTGTAGAAGGAAAAGGAACATCTCTTACCGTTCAAGCCTACACACAATCAAAATATGTATGGAATAGAAAGTGGACTGCGATTTTTGGTGTACATTATTTATATCATAACGTTAATAACCACCAAAGTATTGAACCAAGAACGGGAATCACCTATACCGTAAATTCCAAAAACCAATTGGCTTTCGGTTACGGACTACACAGTCAAATAGAGAATTATGCTATTTACCGTTACCAACAAAAAGACAGTATAGGCAATATTTTATACCCTAATCAACACCTAAACTTTGCAAAAGCCAACCACTTTGTTCTCTCCTATAAGACTAAAATCATCCCCAACCACAACTTAAAAATAGAAGTCTATTATCAATACCTTTATAATGTTCCCACCGAAGCAAACGGCAGTTATTCCGTTGTCAATATCGGAGAACTTAACGACATCAGACCACTAACCAATAAAGGCAAGGCCCTTAACAAAGGAATAGATATCGGCTTAGAACGTTATACAAACGACGGGCTATACTATATGATAAACTCAAGCATTTTCCATTCAATCTATCAAGGTGGCGACGGAATATGGCGACACACACAATACGATTACGGCTATAACGTCCGTTTTCTAGCCGGAAAGGATTACATCATCGGAGAAAAGAAAAACAAAAAAAACTATGTCGGTTGGAACACAAACGTAGCTATGGTAGGCGGAGCTCCCTACACCCCGATAGATTTGACCAATTCTCGTCTGCAACATGAAACCGTACTCGACGAAAACCAAGCCTTTAGCAAAAGAGGAAAAGACCTCTTGTTCGTTGACGTAACATTAACCTACAAAATCAACAAACCCAAACATACCTCTATTTGGACATTACAAATAAAAAACCTCTTTTCCAACGGTAACGCACTATACAGAGAATACGACTCAGTGCTAGACAAAGCCGTAACCATTCCCTCATCCAGTTTCTTCCCCAATCTGAGTTATAAAGTACAATTTTAATGATTTGGGCGTTCCCCTTTTCGGCAAAAGACACATTTCGCTCTCGCTCAACGAGTCTTTTGCCGAAAAGGGTCGGGCTATCCGTTATATCTTTTGGTTTGCATATATGCAACAAACCAAAAGGATGCCACTTCTATCCCTAACGCGGACGAAATTGACGGAGAGAAAGTGAATTTTTGGTTTCTTAGATAATAAGAAAACCAATTTTTTTAAAAAATTAACAAACTTCACAAGGAATAACACCCTTTTTGTCTTATATTTGTAACTCAATCATTATTTAATTAAAATAAAACACTATGAAAAAGTTCTTATTAGCATTCGGAGTAATTTTAGCTTTAGCCTTTAGCGTAACAGCTGCAACTACAGATTTTAGTAACACACACACAACAACTGTATCTACGGATGGAGATTGCGATAAATGTGGTAAAAAAGACTGCGACGGTAAATGTGCAAAAGGCGAAAAATCTTGTAAAAAGTCATGCACAAAAGGAGAAAAGAAAGCTTGTTGTTCTAAAGACAAAAAAGCATCTTGTTCTCATAAAGAAGGAGATAAAAAATCTGCATGCACGCATAAAGAAGGAGATAAAAAAGCAGGGTGTACGCACGGAGCAAAAAAATCTTCTTGTGGACATCACTAAAAAGTAAAAACTAAAGTAATAAAAAACCGATTGAGAACTCAATCGGTTTTTTTTGTGCGAAATTTTTATATAAAATCCCTAATCATGAAAGAGATTTTATTAAAAAACCGTACATTCGTGCAACTAAATTTTTATACAAAATAAAAGCTATGTCAACAAAAATCATTTATACTAAAACCGATGAAGCACCGGCTTTAGCAACACAATCTCTATTACCAATTATAAAAGCCTTTACCAAACATGCAGGCATAGATATGGAAACAAAAGACATCTCTATAGCAGGCAGAATCATTGCTGCTTTTCCTGATTATATCACCAAAGAACAACGTATTAGCGATGATCTTGCTCTGTTGTCTGAATTAGTTCAAAAACCTGAGGCTAATATTATTAAACTTCCGAATATTAGTGCTTCCGTTCCTCAACTAAAAGCGGCTATAAAAGAAATTCAAGCCAAAGGATATAAAATACCGGACTACCCTGAAGAACCGCAGACAGAGGAAGAAAAAGAAATTCGAGCTCGCTATAATAAATTGAAAGGAAGTGCTGTGAATCCCGTTTTAAGAGAAGGAAACTCTGATCGTAGAGCACCAAGACCTGTTAAAGAGTACGCAAGACAGCACCCTCATTCAATGGGGCCATGGTCAAAAGATTCTAAAACGCATGTTGCAACCATGGGGAAACACGATTTTTATGACAACGAAAAATCAGTTACCGTTGATAAAGCAACAGACATCAAAATTGTACTTGAGACCAAAGACGGCGAAGTCATTACATTAAAAGAAAAACTTAGTTTACTGGATGGGGAAGTCATCGATGGTACTTTTATGAGCAAAAAAGCTTTACGAAGTTTCTTAGCAGAACAAAAAAAAGATGCTAAAGAAAAAGGAGTACTTTTCTCTATTCATCTTAAAGCCACAATGATGAAAATATCTGACCCGATAATGTTTGGTCATGCAGTAGAGATATTTTTTAAAGAAGTCTTTGATAAACACGGAGAAACACTAAAGGATTTAGGTGTTGATGTTAGAAATGGACTAGCAAATTTATTGTCTAAAATAGAAGAACTTCCGGCTGACAAAAAAGCTGAAATTGAAGCCGATATTCAAGATTGCTATAAAAAAGGACCTGCTATTGCAATGGTTAATTCAGAAAAAGGAATTACTAACCTGCACGTTCCTAGTGACGTAATTGTGGACGCTTCTATGCCTGCAATGATTCGTACGTCCGGACAAATGTGGAATGCGGAAGGAAAACAACAAGACACAAAAGCTATCATTCCTGACAGTAGTTACGCAGGTGTATATTCTACAACTATCGATTTCTGTAAAGAACACGGAGCATTCGACCCGCGTACAATGGGTTCAGTTTCTAACGTAGGTCTTATGGCTCAAAAAGCTGAAGAATACGGTTCGCATGATAAAACGTTTGAAATTCAAGCAGAAGGAACAGTAAAAGTAATCGATAAAGGCGGAAATGTTTTAATGGAACACGAAGTTGAAGAAGGTGATATTTGGAGAATGTGTCAAGCTAAAGATTTACCTATCCAAGATTGGATTAAATTGGCAGTAAACAGAGCTCGCTCTACCAAACAACCTACCATCTTTTGGTTAGATAAAAACAGAGCACACGATGCAGAGTTAATCAAAAAAGTTGAAAAATATTTACCGCAACATGACACTAAAGGATTAGATATTCAAATCATGACACCGGAGGAAGCTACACACTTTTCTCTATTGCGTGTAAAAGATGGTTTGGATACGATTTCCGTAACGGGGAATGTTTTAAGAGATTACTTAACTGATTTATTCCCTATTTTAGAATTGGGAACCAGTGCTAAAATGCTTTCTATTGTTCCGTTAATGAGTGGCGGAGGTTTATTTGAAACGGGAGCAGGTGGTTCTGCACCAAAACATGTTCAACAATTCTTATCGGAAAATCACCTTCGTTGGGATTCCCTAGGTGAGTTTTTAGCTCTTGCCGTTTCTTTGGAATTTGCCGGAGAAAAAGACAAAAACGATAAAGCTATTATATTAAGCAAAAGCTTAGATGATGCAACAGTCAACGTTTTGCAAAACGGAAAATCACCATCGCGAAAAGTTGGTGAATTAGACAATAGAGGGAGTCATTTCTATTTAGCTAAATATTGGGCTGAAGCTCTGGCTAAACAAGATAAAGACGCTGAACTTAAAGCTATCTTTACACCACTTGCCAAAACTTTGGAAGAAAACGAAGAAACAATAGTTAAGGAATTAAATGAAGTACAAGGAAAGCCTGTTGACATGGGAGGTTACTATTTCCCCAATGACGAATTAGCAAGTAAGGCTATGCGTCCAAGTGAAACATTTAACAAAGCTATTGATTCAATGTAATAATAGTAGATTAATAAACAAAAAAAAGCAACTGATTTTTAGTTGCTTTTTTTGTTTTGTGATGTATTGCTATCATACCATTTAAAAATTGAAAAAATATATTTCGCCATTATATTGGTATTAGAATAAAACCCCATAAATAGTTCGATTTAATTAAATGAGAAAGGATACATAAATGTATTAATATAGGGTGTCCAATCCCAAGTATCTGTAAAATAACATCCAAAATAATGATAATTAACCTTCAAGGATATAAGAACTAACAATGAAACTACTGCTAGCATCAAGTTTCTATAATATTTGTTAGAAATTGTTAGAATTTTGTCGGTAACAAAACATAACGGGAAAGAAAACAAACTGTAATATTCAACAATATTCCTCATTCCTGCTCCACAGCCAAACTTCCAATCATGCCATGATGCTGTTATGTACCATATCACAATAAATAGAATTAATGGGTATAGCCCAAGAAATAAGTTCTTTTTCAAATTAAGAACCATTCCGAATAATATTAAAATAAAAACAAGGCTGTAAGGAAAAAGACCATTATTTGGAGCAAAAAGAACTTCTATGAATTTTGGGGTTAACAGATTGGTAAAACTCTCATCGCCATAAGAGTATGATATGTAATTTCCATTTGAATACTTCCAGTATATAAATTGGGGAATAAATACTAATAAGACTGACATAATCCATATTAATAAAATTCTCAGATTCTTAAATTCTTTTATCTTGAAAATTAATTGTTGTTTCGATTTTGTGCCGAAAAGGAAAATTATTGAGATGAAAATAATATTAGTTGGTCTTATTAAAATAATCAAAGAAGAAATGATTGCTAAAAAAAAGAAAAATAAATATTTACTTTTAAAATGGTATCGAATTGTTAGTGTATATATAAGACACGAAAACAGAAAAAAAGAATAAATATGTGACATTCCGGTTTCAACAATACTGTAATAATACAGATTGGTTCCAAAGAATAATAACAGAAGTGTAATTAATATTGTTTTGTTTTTATAACCAAAATAGATTTTCAAAGACAAAAACAAAAAATACAAACCTAATACAAGGTAAAATACTGAAGCAAAGTCTATTGACCTTTGGTAATAAATTGAAAAACCATTTCGAGAAGTAGAAGCGGAAGCTGAAGAAAGGATATCCGCAACAATAAAAAAAGGAAGCTGTAGTAATGCAACTCCGTAAGTATATTTAGTTATTAGCTTATCTTTTTTTAGAGAGAATCCGTGCCCGGTTTGTAACTCAATGTTTTGAGGGAAGTTCTTTCCGGAAAAATTATAAATGAACATTGAAGGAAGATAAACATAGTATCCGGCTCTGTCTGCCCATATTTCTGTTCTGAATGAATTAGGTTCAATGTTTTTGTGTCTATAAATTGATAAAAAACAAAGGCAAGTATAAATTAAAATGAAGAGTATTAATTTGTTGCTTTTCGTCATGTTTATACAGAATTGAGGGAATGACATTGAATATCATTCCCCCCAAAAACTTTAATACTGTTCATTTTCATTCGGGAAATCCAAGCTTTTTACATCTTCGATGTAATTTTCAAATGCTCCTTTTATTTCATCAAATAAATTTAAGTAACGTCTTAAAAAACGAGGTGAAAATTCTTTGGTAATTCCCAACATATCGTGCATAACCAAGACTTGTCCATCTACCCCCGACCCGGCACCTATTCCAATAACCGGAATATGTAAGCTGTCAGCTACTTGTTGGGCTAATTTAGCTGGAACTTTTTCTAGCACCAACGCAAAACAACCTGCTTTTTCCAATAGTTTCGCATCTTCCAATAAGCGTTTTGCTTCAGCTTCTTCTTTCGCCCTTACGGTGTAAGTTCCAAATTTATATATCGATTGTGGGGTTAATCCTAAATGCCCCATCACCGGTATTCCCGCAGATAATATACGTTCAATAGACTCCAATACTTCACGACCTCCCTCCAATTTAACCGAATGTGCTTCAGATTCTTTCATAATACGAATTGCTGAACGAAGTGCTTCTTTAGAATCGCCTTGATAAGTTCCGAAAGGTAAATCGACTACCACCAAAGAACGCTTTACCGCTCTGATAACTGATGACGCATGATATATCATTTGGTCTAAAGTTATAGGCAAGGTTGTTTCGTGTCCTGCCATAACATTGGAAGCAGAATCACCAACAAGAATGACATCCATTCCTGCTTGATCTACTATTTTAGCCATAGAATAATCATAAGCGGTAAGCATTGAGATTTTTTCCCCTTGCGCTTTCATCTCTAACAAGGTGTGCGT
>JALTUD010000205.1 GCA_027047735.1 Flavobacteriales bacterium
TAATTCCTTCTTCTACTGCAGCTCTCGTAGCAGCTAAAGCATCATCCACTCTATCTTTTTTCTCTTTCATTTCCACTTCCGAAGCTGCTCCGACGTACAATACCGCAACACCGCCGGCTAATTTAGCCAAACGCTCTTGTAGTTTTTCTCTGTCGTAGTCAGAAGTCGTAGATTCAATTTGAGCTTTTATTTGTTTTACACGAGCCTCAATTGCCTCTTTATCACCTTTTCCGTTTACAATAGTTGTGTTGTCTTTGTCAATATCTACTTTTTCAGCAGTCCCCAACATATCGACTGTTGCACCTTCAAGAGTAAATCCTCTTTCTTCCGAAATAACCGTACCGCCTGTTAAGATAGCAATATCTTCCAGCATAGCTTTTCTTCTATCTCCAAATCCGGGAGCTTTAACAGCAGCCACTTTAAGTCCTGCTTTAATTCTATTGACAACCAAAGTTGAAAGAGCAGCACTATCCACGTCCTCAGCAATGATTAACAAGGCTCTACCCGATTGAGCAACCGGTTCCAAAACAGGAAGTAAATCATTGATGTTTGAAATCTTTTTATCCGTAATCAAGATATAAGGATTTTCAAACTCTGTAATCATTTTTTCGGCGTTTGTAACAAAGTAAGGAGATAAATATCCGCGGTCAAATTGCATACCTTCCACAACTTTAACCTCAGTTTCCGTTCCTTTCGCTTCCTCAACCGTAATAACTCCGTCGTTACTTACCGCACGCATAGCTTCGGCAATCAATCCCCCAATTTCTTCATCGTTATTGGCAGAAATAGAAGCCACTTGTTTTATTAAGTCGTTGTTTGTTCCTACTTCTTTAGAGATACTTTTCAATTCGCCGACGATTGCAGTAACTGCTTTGTCAATACCTCTTTTTATATCCATTGGATTAGCTCCCGAAGCAACGTTTTTCAACCCTTGTGTGATAATAGCTTGAGCCAACACAGTAGCGGTAGTAGTTCCGTCTCCGGCTAAATCGTTAGTTTTTGACGCAACCTCTTTCACCATTTGAGCTCCCATATTTTCCATTGGGTCTTTCAATTCTATCTCTTTGGCCACGGTTACCCCGTCTTTTGTAACGTGCGGAGCTCCGAATTTTCGGTCAATTACCACGTTTCTTCCCTTAGGACCTAAAGTTACTTTTACAGCGTTCGCCAAAGCATCAACACCTTTTTTTAAGCTATCTCTAGCATCTATATCAAATTTTATTTCTTTTGCCATTTTTCTAGTATTCGTTTTTAAGTTTTTGTTATTAATTTTAAGAAAGTATTATAAATTCATCCAGTTATTCTTCGATAACAGCATAAATATCACTTTCTTTCATAATTAAATAGGTTTTTCCGTCAATGACAATCTCGTTACCACTGTATGCACCGAACAAAACAGTAGCCCCTTCCTTAACCGAAAAGGTTAATTTCTCACTACCGGTCGCTATCACAGTTCCTCTTTTCGATTTTTCTTTAGCTGTATCAGGAATAATAATTCCTCCTGCTGTTTTTTCTTCTGCAGCGTGTGGTTCAATCAGAACTCTATCTGCCAACGGTTTAATATTTACTCCCATTTTAAATCTAATTTTTAGTTATAGTAATTTAGTATTTCGTCAAGCCCTTAGTCAGAATTTGTGCCAAGTTTATTTTTGCAATACTAAATAGCACCTCTTGATTACAATAAAAACAATCAAACCTTTTGTATATCAAGTGCTAAGAATAATTGAGCGAATAATGATTCAAAATCAGAAATAAAAAACTATGACAATTAAGCCAAAAAAATGTCAGCCCTAAACTGTCAATCTGACACGATAATAAAAAAGAAATTTTGGGCGTTCCCATTACAGCATAAAAAAGCAGTTTCGTTGCACTACACCACTTTTTAACGCCGTAAAGGTCGGGCTATCACTACTCACTCTTTTGGTTTGCATATATGCAACAAACCAAAAGGAGTTCAAACACGCCGTTCTATCCCTAACGTGTGTAAAAAGAGTGGTAAGAAAATGAGTTTTAGTTTCTTTAGACGATGAAAAAAATCTTTGCATAGCACC
>JALTUD010000206.1 GCA_027047735.1 Flavobacteriales bacterium
TAATCCAATCTTGAGTTTCAATTATCCCAGAATTCAGATGTAATAATGATTCTAAAACATTAGTATCTTCTTTAGCTAAATTACTTATTTGAAAATAAGTGAAGATTCCAATAGAATTTAATTTCAGTTCTAATTCCGGATTAATACCATCAATTAGAGTTAAATCATCTTTAGGAGAATCTTCAACAGTTCCAATTTTACTTAATAAAGTTTTTATTGCAACTTCTTCTCCTTTTGAAAGATGAATTGGTTTATGCATCTCTTTAATTGTTGTATCAATATGAGAATTATCAACAACTTCTTCGATCTCTACTTTAGTAATTATTCCGGGAACTTCCTCTCTATGCCCATCACCGTGATTATCATAATACCCTGCACCATTTCCAAAACCTTCTTTAAAATTTTGACCTGATGTTTTTAATATCGTTTTCAACTCTGCAATAGGCATAACTGGGAAATAACGAGCAAATAACAAATACATAGCAAAAAATAATCCCATAGTACCAACATAAACACCTATATCTACCCAAGTAGGGTGAAAATATGACCAAGCAGAAGGCACATAATCCCTATGTAAAGAAGTTACAATAATAACAAAACGCTCAAACCACATCCCTGTATTTACCACAATTGATAAAACGAAAGTAAACATTAAACTTCTTCTTAGTTTTCTAAACCAAAAGAATTGAGGAGATAAGACGTTACAAGTCATCATAGAAGCATAAGCCCACCAATAAGGACCTGTTGCTCTATTTAAAAAAGCATAGGCCTCATACTCTACACCTGAATACCAAGAGATAAATAGCTCTGTAATGTAGGCTACACCAACAATAGAACCAGTTACCATAATTACAATATTCATGTACTCAATATGCTTTGTATGAAGATAGGCTTCCAAATGGAATGCTTTCCTTAAAACTAACATTAATGTCTGAACCATTGCAAAACCTGAGAACACTGCTCCTGCAACAAAGTAAGGAGGAAATATAGTAGTATGCCAACCCGGAATAATCGAAGTAGCAAAGTCAAAAGATACGATAGAGTGAACAGAGAAAACGAGAGGTGTAGCTAAACCAGCTAACACAAGCGAAACAATTTCAAAACGACTCCATTGTTTTGCAGTTCCACTCCAACCAAAACTCAAAACACCATAAGCTCTCTTTGCTACTTTTGTAGTAACTCTGTCTCTGACCGTAGCAAAATCAGGAATCAAACCAATGTACCAAAATACTAAACCTACAGAGAAGTATGTCGAAATAGCAAACACATCCCAAAGTAATGGAGAATTAAAATTCACCCATAAAGAACCAAATTGATTAGGCAAAGGAAAAACCCAATATCCAACCCATAATCGTCCCATGTGTATTAATGGAAATAGCCCTGCCATCATTACGGCAAAAATTGTCATTGCTTCAGCAGCACGGTTAATTGCCATTCTCCATTTTTGACGAAAAAGTAAAAGTACGGCTGAAATCAACGTTCCAGCGTGACCAATACCAACCCACCAAACGAAGTTTGTAATATCCCAAGCCCACTCAACGGTCTTATTCAATCCCCACGTACCAACACCTATTCCTAATAGATAGACAATACAACCAACTCCCCATAGACCAAATAAAGCGAATATAGTAATCAAAATATACCAGCCTTTT
Source organism: Flavobacteriales bacterium (assembly GCA_027047735.1). Taxonomy (GTDB): domain Bacteria; phylum Bacteroidota; class Bacteroidia; order Flavobacteriales_D; family Parvicellaceae; genus S010-51. The sequence continues at coordinate 1,653 of JALTUD010000206.1, forward strand.
GGTGCTTTACTCTCAATCGGACGAATAATATCATCCGTAATGTCTCTGTAAGATTTATCCCCTAATATTAGAGGTATCCTGATGTCTGACTCTTTGTGCATCTAAATTGTTTTTTAATTGCAAATAATTACTATTTTCTACTACTATTTATTAATGTCCATGTTTATCTTCTCCATGAGCATCACTATGCGACTCTTCATGATGAGCTAATTGCTCAGATTCCTCAACGTTATTCACTTTCACTTGATACCAAACATTTGGTTTAATACCAATTTCTTCTAACGCTTGATAAGCTCTATCTTGTTCTGAAAGCCCCCTTACCTTTGAGGTTTTATCATTCCAATCTCCAAAAGAAATACTATCTGTCGGACAAGCATCAGAACAAGCAGGAACAACATCACCATCGACTAAGACTCTTCTTTCTTTTTTAGCATTCAATTTACCTTCTTGGATTCTTTGAACACAGAAAGAGCATTTTTCCATCACCCCTCTTGAACGAACTACTACGTCAGGATTTAATACCAACCTAGCTGTTTCGTCATGTGTTGGATTAACGTTATCAAATTTCTTATAGTCTCTATAATTGAACCAGTTAAAACGTCTTACTTTGTACGGGCAGTTATTTCCACAGTATCTTGTACCGATACAACGGTTATAAGCCATCATATTCAAACCTTCATTACTGTGAGTTGTTGCAGCAACAGGACAAACCGTTTCACAAGGAGCATGATTACAATGATGACACATCATCGGCATAAATACAACAGAAGGATTATCTTCCGGTATTTCTAATTTATCGTAACTAAAATCATGTTCACGAGGATTATGTATATAAGCTGCTTTATTCGCATCTTCATCTGAAGAGAAATATCGATCCATTCTCAACCAATGCATATCACGAACTCGTCTTACTTCATCTTTACCTACTACAGGTACGTTGTTTTCTGAATGACAAGCTACTATACAAACACCACAACCATTACAAGAAGTCAAATCAATTGACATTCCCCATCTATGTCCAACATTTTCAACCGGATGTTCCTCCCAAAGCGAAAAATCATTAGGATCTTTATGAACATCGTGTCCTTTTTGGTGAATGTGTAACTGGTGTTTATGGTTATAAGCCGCTTTATTACCTGTCAAAAAGGTATCTAAAGTAGTTTCTTTAACGATTGAGTCCCTTCCCATCACCGTATGATGAGTTTGAGTACACGCCATATAATAACGTTCCCCCTCAGACAAAGTAAAAGAAGCTACATTGTGATAAGCTACTTCCCCATTAACAAACTCCGTAAATTTATAAGAGTTCTCTCCAATAGGTTTTTTATTCCCGTTTTCGTCTAACTCATATTCTCCTGATTGGTCTAAACGGACTTGAAAAGCAGCTTTTCCTATATCCTCTTGATTAGCTCCTCGACCATACCCTAATGCTATTCCAACAGTACCAACTTTTTGTCCGGGTGCAGGTACAATTGGTAATTTTATTGTCTTTTCACCAACAGTTATAGTTCCAACATAAGCTTTATCCTCCTGCCCCAAGTGTACTCCGTCCCATTTTGACTTTTCTGTTCCATCAAGTCCAAAATACTTATAACAATCAGTTGGTGCCATGGTGATATAATTATCCCAAGTAACCTTAGTCATAGCATCCGGCAATTCTTGTAACCAAGGGTTTGCAATATATTGCCCTTCTCCCATTTCTACTTTAGGATACATAACCACCTCAAACTCACCTGTTTTTGAAGCTATCTCCTTAATTCCTTTTACAGCCGAACCGGTAGTATCATTGAAATTTACAGCTGTTGCAGGTGCTGAATACGAATCTACAGAACCATTATGTACTGCCCAATTCCAATATTCATCAAAATCTGAATATTTCGATTGTTTGGAGAAACCGTATTTATTCCAAGCATCTCTTAAATACTTGTAATATGCTTTACTTTCTCTACCACCTCGTTTTGCTTTACCCGACAACACCAATAATGAATCTTGAAATTGTCTAGTATCATATAGTGGTCGAATAACAGGTTGCTGGATGCTATACTCTCCTAATCTAGGATTTAAATCATTCCAAGACTCCAAATAATTATGTGTAGGTAAATTGTATTTACACAAAACTCCGGTTTCATCTCTATATTCAGAAAAAGAAACAGTCAAAGGAACCTTACTCAACGCTTCCCCAAACTCGATTCCATTTGGCAACGTATAAACCGGATTAACACCATACATCAATAAAGCATCAACTTTTCCGGATTGAACATCTTTTACTAAGGTTTCAACTTCAGCATCATTCCCTTGTTTTATGTTCAGAGGATTATCTAAATCTATTGTCTTACCGTAATTACCAAGTGCGTTGTTGATTGCATTAACAATTACTTGAACAGATTTATTATTTGTTCCAGCTACAACTAAAGACTCTCCTTTAGCTGATTTTAAATCTTTTCCTATTTTAGAAGCTACTGCTTTAATATTTTCAGGAATTTCAACTCCTAAATCTTTTCCGGTTACTTCTTTTAAAATCGCAGCAGCAACAAGACCATGTTCTGAAGGTTTAATCGGAGTACGCACATCAGCGTTAGCTCCCGTCAAACTGTAAACCGAATCAAAATGGTAATGCTTAGACATCCAACCATTTTCAGGTTTTCTCGTTTCAGCATAATCAACATTAAATCTTGTCGGCATAATCCAGTTTGCCATAAAGTCAGCATCGATAGCTACAACTACTTTTGCCTTATCAAAATGATAATCGGGAATTACATTCTTCCCAAAACTTTCAGCATTAGCATTTCGAATAGCAGAATAAGAGATGGCATCGTATTGTACATGTTTCACATCTGCTGAACCAGCTACCTCTTCAACCTTTTGAGCTCCATCTTCACCCAATACAGGATTACCGTTCTCATCGAAAATCGGAGTAGATTTACTACCTCCGAATTCAGAGATGAACTCCTCAATCAACAATTTTGTTGTTGGACTGATAATTGTATTTGTCAACAAACGAATCTTCCCACCTTTATCGACTATTGCTTTTAATTTTGATTTAACAGCTTTATCAACATCTGACCATGTAGTTTCAACTCCGTCAGCATAAGCTCCTTTTAAACGAGAACCATTATATAAATTCAATACAGAAGCTGCAATTCTAGGTGTCAAACCACCCTTAGCATATCCGTAACTTTTATTTCCTTTAATCCAAATTGGTCGTCCTTCTCTTGTTTTTACCAATACGTTAGCGAAATCATTACCATCGTAAAAAGTACTTGCATACCAATTTGCAACACCAGGAGTAATATCCTCTGGTTTATCAACGTAAGGTATAGCTTTTATTACCGGAGCTTCACAAGAAGCCAAGGTTGCAGCAGCTACTCCAAAACCTAAAAACTTAAGAAAATCTCTTCTTCCTGTCTTAAAATCAGCTACTCCCTCATCTCCTAAAAACTCCCCAACAGGCAAATCCTCCTGAAACTCTTTATTGCTTTTTTCGACAAACTCAGGTGTTTGATGCTTCTCATCTAACCCTTTCCAGTATGTTTTATTCATACTCATGCTTTTGCTTCTTTACGTTAATTTATATTAATAATGACATTTTGCACACTCCCATCCACCTAACTCACGTACAGTAACCTTGTCATCTTCTAAAATTCTTTTCATTACATCCGGACGATTTTTCAATCGTTCATGCAACTCATTATAATAATCAGACTTCGTTAAATCAACAGTCTTTTTATTATGACACTCTAAACACCATCCCATTGTCAATAATGGTTTTTCAAGAGCAATAATATTATTATCGGTTTTCGCCAACTCATTGATTTCTTCATTAGTAGAAACACGCCCCAATGTATATGTCTTAACATCACCATGACATTGACGACAATCTAAATTTGCCGTGTTTGGATTCACGTGTTGAGCATGACTAAAGAATACATGGTCAGGCATATTGTGAGCCTTATTCCAAACAATAGGTTCACCTTCTATAATATTCCCTTCAGCATCTCTATTGTAGTCATTTTCATCAGGATTATACCCAGCTGCCGCATACAATTTAGCTATCTCTTCCGTTCCGGTAGTAGAGCCTTCCGGCACCATCCTATGGCAATTCATACACACATTCGTTGTTGGAATCCCGGCTGTTTTTGATTTTTGTGCAGAATTATGACAATACTTACAATCTATCCCCATATCTCCGGCATGCAACTTATGTGAGTACTTAATCGGTTGCGAAGGTTGGTAATCTGAAACAACCCCAACGCTATATCCTTTCTGGAATAAATCCACACACACCGCCAAGACAACCACAATAAACAAAAACAAAGATAACTTCCAATTCCTGTAAATCCACGCATCGATTCGCTCTTTCATTGTGCCACCAACTTCCAACTCTCTCCCTTCTTTTTCAGCAACAGCTTGCAACAGCAATTTCTTAACCGAAACAGCCGCATAAATAACCACCAATCCAACAATCAAGAAAACAGACAACCAAAGCACATAATTCGTTTTTGGCTCTTCTTTCTTAACTTCTGCTGTTCCGGCTTTCGCCACTTTTTTCTTAGGAGCTTCATACGAATCAGCATAATCCAAAATTGCCTTAACCTGCTCTTTCGTTAAACTTTGAGGAGGCATCTGCATCTTACTGAAATCAGCCACCTCTTTCGCCCTCTTAGACTTACCGCTCTCAATCAACGCAACCGGATCTTTCACCCATTCATAGATTAAATCTCCTTCTCCAGCCTCTTCCCAAAGAGCTCTGGCTCCTTTCAACTTAGGCCCTGTCGAGTTCTTATCAATCTTATGACAAGCTCCACAATTAGCTTTAAACAATGCTGCTCCATCCTCCTGTGCCTGACCGCTCGAAACCGCCGAAAGCACCAATAATGAAAGCCCTAACGTCTTTAATTTATTTATCCATTTAATCTTCATGCCTATATTTTAAGCTTTTTTAACAAACGCAAAAGTAACACTTGACTTTTTATCTCATCCATTTTTGTCATAAAATTGTCCTTAACTGACTTAATTTAGAATTATTTTAAATAAGAATAAAAAGAAGCGAGAAGGTAACTAAAAGATACATCTATCAAAGTCTAATTTTAAACTCTATTATTTGGGCGTTCCCCTAGTTCATCCAACAAACATATCGCTATGCGAAACGTTTGTTGGGTAAACTAGGGTCGGGCTATCCGCTATATCTTTTGCCCTCCAAAAGGAGGGAGGGCAAAAGGATGCCGCTCCTATCCCTAACGCGAGCGAAATTGGCGGATAGAAAGTGAATATTTGGTTTCTTAAACAATGAGTAAAAATTTTGCATAACCAC
>JALTUD010000207.1 GCA_027047735.1 Flavobacteriales bacterium
CTTTTGGTTTGTTGCATATATGCAAACCAAAAGAGTGAGTAGGGTCGGGCTATCACTACTCACTCTTTTGGTTTGCATATATGCAACAAACCAAAAGGAGTTCAAACACGCCGTTCTATCCCTAACGCGGAACAGATGAGTGCAAATAAAACGGAATTTAGTTTTCTTAGACGATGAAAAATTATTTTGCATAGCCCCAGCTATGGAAAATAATTTTGAAGAAGTATAAGGAAAATAAAACCGTTTTATTGTGCTCAGGTGTTTCGTGTTAGGGATACAATCCCTAACGCGGAATGAAATAAGTGCAAAAAAGTGGGATTTGTAGTTCTCAGACGATGAATATTTTCTTTGCTTATGCTCAAAACAACAAACTTTAAGAATTTTTGAATCTTTCTTTTTCTCAATACTGTCGTTGTAAAATTTTGTAGTAACTCGTTACAACAAAAATTTTACGCCTAAGTCTTGAAAAAAATAAATTCTTCAAATTCTCTATAAAGTTCATTGCTTTGAACATAGCCCAGCTATGGAAAATAATTTTGAAGAAGTATATAAGGAAACAAAAACACTTTATTAGGCTCGCTCAAATGTTTAAATGATACAATTGGCATTAATCATTCAAATATATGACACAAGTCATATTTTTGCGTTTATCATACCGCTAACTTTGAAGGTTTATTTCTGAGTTTCCCAATAAACTCCTAAAAAAAGAATAAGGTAATGAAAAAAGATATAAACGTTCCGGATTGCAGTTCTTGCAAAAACAAAGACAATTTCTTTTGTAATCTTTCGATTAGCGAAAAAAAGAGGTTGGGATTAAATAAAAAATCAGGCACCTACAAAAAAGGGGAAGTCATATTTAATGAAGGGGGACTTTCAAATCGTTTATATTGTATTTATAAAGGAAAAGTAAAGATAACAAAACTGGGAACTGAAGGAAAGGACCAACTTATACGTTTTTCAAAAACGGCAGACATTTTAGGATACAGAGCCTTATTCAATAACGACCCCTATAATGCAACGGCTACTGCTATTGAAGAAACAACGGTTTGTTTTCTTCCCAAAAGCAACATTATGGAAGCCTTAACAAGCAATACCGATTTATCGTTACGACTCATTCAATTACTTTCTTCCAACCTTAGAGATGCAGAAAACCACATCATAGAAATGGGGCAAAGAACCGCTACGGAGCGATTAATATTAGCCTTATTACTTCTACACGAAACTTTTGGGTTCGCAGAAGACGGAAAGACAATAAATGTAAAACTTTCGCGAAGAGAATTAGCCGATATGGCAGGAATATCAAGCGAAACAGCTATAAGACTACTAATAAAACTAAAAGAGCGTAACCTAATTGAACTGAAGCAAAAAAACATACTTATTCCCGACCTAAAGAAACTTCAAAATGAAGTTGAATAGTGTTTCTTTCAACCATCTTATATGATATGATTCCTAATTTGATTTGTCAAGTATTAATCATCTTTTTGAAATAAAAGAGTGCTTATAACAATCAAAATAATACCTTTGCGACTTATTTTTTTAACACAACAATGGAATCAATCAGAAACATTGCAATTATTGCACACGTCGATCACGGAAAAACAACCTTAGTCGATAAAATTATTCACGAGGCTCAAATATTAGACACAAGAAAAGAGCACAAGGATTTAATCTTAGACAACAACGATTTAGAAAGAGAAAGAGGAATTACCATTCTTTCCAAAAATGTATCGGTTCGTTATAAAGACACTAAAATTAACATCATAGACACACCGGGACACGCCGATTTTGGTGGAGAAGTAGAACGTGTACTAAAAATGGCAGACGGAGTTTTGCTTTTGGTAGATGCTTTTGAAGGAGCTATGCCACAAACACGTTTTGTACTCGGAAAAGCACTTGAATTAGGACTAAAACCTATTTTGGTAGTCAATAAAGTCGATAAAGAAAACTGCCGACCGGAAGAAGTACACGAAGAAGTGTTTGACTTAATGTTTAACTTGGGAGCAACCGAAGACCAATTAGACTTTGAAACCCTTTACGGTTCATCAAAAGAAGGTTGGATGAGTCACGATTGGAATAAACCAACCGAAAATGTAACCGAATTATTAGATGTAGTTTTGGAACAAATTCCGGAATCGCCTTACAAAGAAGGTTCGGTGCAAATGCAAGTAACTTCGTTAGATTTCTCTGCCTTTACCGGAAGAATAGCTATTGGTAGAATATTTAGAGGGGAATTAGAAGTTAACAAAGATTATACACTTTGTAAAAAAGATGGCGTAAGAAAAAAAGTAAGAATTAAAGAATTACACGTCTTTGAAGGATTAGGCAGAGCACAAGTAGAAAAAGTAAGAAGTGGTGAAATATGTGCTATTGTAGGAGTTGAAGGTTTTGAAATTGGAGATACAATAGCAGACTTGGAAAACCCGGAAGAATTGCCTCGTATAGATGTAGATGAACCGACTATGAGTATGTTGTTTATGATTAACAACTCTCCATTTTTCGGTAAAGAGGGTAAATTTGTTACTTCTCGTCATCTTAGAGACAGATTATATAAAGAATTAGAGAAAAACTTGGCTTTACGTGTTGAAGACGGAGAATCGGAAGACCGATTCAATGTATTTGGAAGAGGAATCCTTCATTTATCCGTGTTAATTGAAACGATGCGTAGAGAAGGATACGAACTACAAGTCGGACAACCTCAAGTAATTGTTAAAGTAGTTGACGGAGTTAAGGTTGAACCTTACGAAACATTAGTGGTTGATGTTCCTGACGAATATGCCGGTAAAGTAATTGAATTGGTTACCCAAAAGAAAGGTGATATGCTGATAATGGAACCTAAAGGAGATTTACAACACCTTGAGTTCTACATTCCTTCGAGAGGTATTATCGGATTGAGAAATAATATTCTAACAGCTACCGGTGGTAATGCAATTATGACACACCGTTTTAATAAGTTTGACAAATACAAAGATGGAATCCCTTCTCGTTTAAAAGGTTCTTTAATCTCAATGGAAGAAGGAAAAGTAACCGCTTTTGCGTTAGATAGATTGCAAGACAGAGGGAAATTCTTTGTTGATCCGGGAGATGTGATTTACAAGGGTCAAGTTATCGGTGAGCATTCCAGAGAAAATGACTTGGAAATCAACGTAACCAAAGGTAAGCAGTTGACAAATATGCGAAAATCAGGTACGGATGCAGGTATTAACATTGCTCCTAAAATTGATTTTTCTTTGGAAGAAGCAATGGAATACATTAAAGAAGATGAATTATTGGAGGTTACTCCCGAGAGTTTAAGGATTAGAAAATTTCAGAAAAAGAAGTAATTTCTAATATCATAATTATTTTAACCCTCATAAGAAAATTTCTTATGAGGGTTTCTTTTTTTTATACGATTTGAATCTTGAAAAGAGTATTAACCTAATTTCACTTTACACCTAAACTGTAATATTCATCGTCTAAGAAAACTAAATTCCATTTTCTTTGCACTTACCTGACCCGCGTTAGGGATAGAAGCGGCATCCTTTTGCCCTCCCTCCTTTTGGAGGGCAAAAGATATAGCGGATAGCCCGACCCTCATTTGCAAAAACATCGTTTCGCCTAAGCGAAATGTTGTTTTTGCAAATGAGGGGAACGCCCAAATATTTTGTATAATCGTTAGACCTATTTTTTATAAAAAGATATAATGTTATCGGCTAGTTCTGTTCCTATTCTGTCTTGTGCCTCTACTGTTGCCGCTCCTATGTGTGGAGTTAAGGCTATTTTCGGGTGGGTAAGAATATCTTCTCTTGGAGTAGGTTCGTTAACAAAAACATCTAGTGCAGCCGCTTTTACTTTTCCTGATTTTAAGGCTTCAATGAGTGCGTCTTCGTTGATAACACCACCTCTTGCTGCATTGACGATACGAACGCCGTCTTTCATCAAGTTAAATTCTTTTTCGCCTATAAGTGCTTTTCCGTCTGCAGGCATCGGAACGTGTAAAGTGATAAAGTCTGAGTTTTTTAAGACTTCTTCTAAAGATGTTGTCTTTATCTCAACCGACAATGTTTGACCGGCAATTTCTATGGGAATGATTGCTTTTTCCATAAACGGGTCGTAGGCGATAACATTCATACCAACTCCCAAGGCGTATTTTGCGGTGTATTGTCCTATTCTTCCAAAACCTATGATGCCTAATGTTTTCCCTCTTAATTCAACACCTTTTCCGTATTGTTTTTTTAGTTTTTTGAACTCTTTATCTCCTTTAACGGGCATTTGACGATTTGCGTCATGAACAGAACGAGCTAAATCAAACAAATGGCTCATAACTAATTCGGCAACGGCTAATGAAGAAGATGCGGGGGTGTTAAAGACCACAATACCTTTTTCGCGTGCATATTCTACATCTATATTGTCCATACCTACACCTCCGCGTCCAATCATTTTGAGAGAGGGACAGCTGTCGATAAGGTCTTTGCGTACTTTTGTTGCACTTCGTACCAAAAGTACTTCATATTGTTTATCGTTGATTTCTTGAATTAGGTTTTCTTGTGGTACGGTTTCCGTTACGACCGTAAAACCATTTTCTTCTAATTTTTTTTGTCCTGATGGGGCAATCCCGTCGTTTGCCAATACTTTCATTTTATAAAGTTTTAGTTAAAGATTGTTGCAAAGTAACAAATTTAACTTCAATAGAGAGAAGGAACTCTTTATATTTTTTTGTAGTTTAGCACGCGTTATTACGATATAAAATATGGCAACTGAACAAAAAATAAAAGATTTTAAAGAAAGCATTCATAAAGGCTATTCTTTTAAGGGAGATTCGATTGTACTTGGGGGAGCGATGCTCGATGGAGAACCGGTAAAAGATGCAAAGGTAAAAATACCATTAAAAACCTTGAATCGACACGGGCTTATTGCCGGAGCAACGGGAACGGGAAAAACCAAAACGTTGCAAGTTTTGGCAGAGCAATTGTCGCTAAATGGTGTCCCTTCTGTTTTAATGGACATTAAAGGGGATTTGAGTGGTTTGGCAAAGCCCGGTGAATTAAACGACCACATTATTTGGCGACATGAAGCGATTGGAGAGGAATATACTCCACAAGGATTGCCGGTGGAATTGTTTAGCATCTCTAAAGAACCGGGGACGAGAATGAGGGCTACCGTTTCTGAGTTCGGCCCGGTTTTGTTATCTAAAATTTTAGGGTTAAACGATACGCAAAGCGGTATAATTTCCATTTTGTTTAAATATTGTGATGATAATCAATTGCCGTTGTTGGATTTGAAAGATTTAAGGAAAACTTTGCAATACATCAACACAGAGGGAAAAAAGGAGTTGGAAAATGAATACGGAAAGATTTCTTCTGTTTCAGTTTCCACGATTATGAGAAAAGTAATTGAATTGGAACAGCAAGGAGCTGAACTTTTCTTTGGCGAACGTTCGTTTGAAGTAAATGATTTTTTGTTGAAAGATAAAGAAGGGAACGGGAAAATTTCAATTATACGGCTTACGGATATTCAAAGTAAACCGAAGTTGTTTTCTACATTTATGTTGAGTTTGTTGGCGGAGATTTATCAGACTTTTCCGGAGGCAGGAGATAGCGATAAACCTAAACTTTGTTTGTTTATAGATGAGGCTCATCTGGTTTTTGAGGAAGCGAGTGATGAGTTATTGGATCAGATTGAAGTGATTATAAAATTGATACGTTCCAAGGGGGTTGGAATTTTCTTTTGTACACAGATGCCTACGGACATTCCGGCTGATGTTCTAAGTCAGTTGGGATTAAAAGTTCAACATGCTTTACGAGCGTTTACAGCGAGAGACAGAAAAGCAATTAAGCGAACCGCGGAGAATTATCCGCTTTCGGATTTTTATAAAACAGATGAATTGATTACTCAATTGGGAATTGGAGAGGCTTTGGTAACCGCTCTAAATGAAAAAGGAATACCAACTCCTTTGGCGGCAACATTGTTGAGAGCTCCTATTACCAGAATGGGGATTTTATCTGATGACGAACTAAAGGAAGTTGTTCGTCAATCGGAATTGGCTGATAAATACAACACTACTATTGACAAAGAAAGTGCTTATGAGATATTGGATAGAAAGATAAAAAAAGCACAGGAAGAAGAGCATCAACTAAAACTTAGAAAGGAACAAGAAAAGTTGGAGAAAGAGCGTCGTAAGATTAGAGAAAGGAGCACGAGAAGACGAACGACTTCAAGAAGGAGAGTTGGAAGACCACGGAAATCGGTTACGGATAAAATCATTGATAAGGCAAGTACTACTTTGGTAAGGGAACTGACTAGAGGTTTGCTGGGTGTATTAGGAATAAGATAAATAAAGTTTAGATTGGGGAATGAAGTTGCCAAATTGATTTGAGATATGAGAATAGATATATTATCCGCTGTACCTGCATTATTAGAGAGTCCTTTTGCTCATTCTATGGTAAAAATAGCACAAGAGAAAGGCTTAGTTACCATAAAAGTGCATGATTTGAGGGATTATTCAAAAGATAAACACCGGAAGATTGATGATTACGCTTTTGGCGGTGGAGCCGGAATGGTGATGACGATTCAACCTATTGCCGATTGTATTGAGCAATTGAAATCTGAACGAGATTATGACGAAGTCATTTACATGACCCCTGACGGGGAACAACTAACACAGTCTGTCAGTAACAAAATGTCTTCATTTGAAAATATTATTATTTTGTGTGGTCATTATAAAGGCGTTGACCAAAGAGTTCGTGATTTATATGTTACAAAAGAAATTACCGTGGGCGATTTTGTGCTTTCGGGAGGGGAATTGGCTGCTGCTATTTTAGTGGATTCTATTGTACGTTTGATTCCCGGTGTTTTGGGAGATGAAATGTCTGCCTTATCGGATTCTTTTCAAGATAATCTGTTAGCTCCACCGGTTTATACACGTCCTGCAGATTATAATGGATTGAAAGTTCCTGAAATTTTGTTGAGTGGGCACTCACAAAAAA
>JALTUD010000208.1 GCA_027047735.1 Flavobacteriales bacterium
GTCGGAGATAGTTTTTCATTTACAAAATAGTTTTCGTAAATATAACCAAAAAGAAAGGCAATTGCAAATGTTGCTTATGTTAATACAGTGCAAATGTAATTTGAATTGAAATACATTAATTATCAATAGATTAACTCTTATCCCCTTTAAAAATTAAATCAGCAAAACTTCTCTAATTTGATTATCAATATTGATAAGGGTTCATTCAACCATTCTTGACTTCAACTCAAAAAATAGGTTTCAACCCTCTTTTTTCCATTGGATAAATATTAAAAGTTCCCAAACCTTTAGCCACCAATTCTCCCGTATCCTTTTTTACAATTTTACCCGAAGTTACGATGAGGCTCTTGCCTTCAAATTCTATTTCTCCGGTCGCCACCAAATGATCGTCAAGAAAAATAGGTTTAAAATAGTTGATTTTAAATTCAACGGTTGAAACTAAATTACCCTTGTCATAGACCTTTGTTAGAGCAGTAGTTCCCAATATAGCATCCATCATTGCCGCCAAACTAGCTCCGTGCCCCACACCTGGAGAACTCAAATGTTTGGGAGCAATTGTCATTTCATAAACAACCTTCCCCGGTGCTTCTATGTTTACTTTTAAGCCAAATTCTTTGTCAAAGACATTATATTTCTCGTAAAGTTCTTGTGGATTCATTGTCATATGTTATTATATGCTAACAAAAGTAATAATAAATAGTAGAACTTATCTCAGATTTCTTAATCTGTTCAAGTTCAGAAGGTGAAGAAACAGCCACAATAACCTGTGCATGAGTACAATCAAAAGATTCCGAATCTTTTATTTTCATACCATATATAAAATGTCCAATTTTCTTAGAATTGTTACTTAGCCAAGAAAACGAAACATTGCTATTTAATAATTCTTTAGCTACCTTCTTTCCTTTTTTTCCTGCTCCGACAAGTATTAATTCTCTGTCATAAGCATAATCAATGGAAAGAAATTGACTGACCTTCAACTTAAAAAAAGAGTTATCTAGGTAATGAATATGAGTTCTCGAAGTCCTTTCGGGATAATCCCTCCACAAATGAACAACATCAGGAGTCGCAATAGGTGTTATCTTGTTTTTATACATCCTAAACGCAAGTTCATAATCTTCAGGATATAGCTCTCCGTCGAATGCTCCAATAGCATCAAACGTATCTTTCCTCATCATCCAAGAAGGAGAAGGAATAGGACATTCTTTATAAATTTCTTTAAAATTTTCTCCTTGTTCTGTGATGGAGTTGAGCCACTTTTCATAAGCAGAAAAACCATTTCCTATTTCCGAACCATCACTTTTAAAATAACGAACCTTACCAACAGCAACGCATTTCGGATTCTCAAACGCGATGATTGTATTGCGAAGCTGTTCTAATTTATAAGGCAACATAAGGTCGTCAGCATCCATTCGAGTAACAAAACGCCCCCTAATTTTGCTATATCCCGTTTGCAGAGCCGGAATAATTCCTACACCTTCATTTTTAAATACCTTTATTCTATCGTCTGATTTGGCATATTCTCGAACAATAGATAAACTATCATCTGTTGAATTATCATCAACAGCAATCAATTCCCAATTGCTGTAACTTTGTTGGCGTATCGAATCAATCGTTTTATACAAAAAACAAGATTCATTCCTGAAAGGCATGATGATACTTATCATTCCTGCAATCCTGTTCCAATTACTTGAGCAACCTCCAATGTGTTTTTATTGTAAATATACGTTATCAATGATAAGTTGTCAACGTTATAGGTTGAATCATTGGTATTATCAGGTAATTGTATTGCAAAGTTGTTATAGATTTTATCACCGCTAACAGGCGAACTTGCAATAGTTGTTCCCCACGCTCCGTTTATTGTTTTTGTAAAAACGTTATGGTGGTGGTAATGTTCATCCGTACTTCCATCAGCAAGTTTTTGAGCCGCTATCACAACTTCTCTCACTAAATAAATAACCAAAGCATATTCATCTTGTAAGTTGGTCAAAAATTCACTTTCCGTATGAACAAAAAGACCTCTCGTTTGAGGGAAGTAATTATAT
>JALTUD010000209.1 GCA_027047735.1 Flavobacteriales bacterium
AAAAAATATCGGTAAACAATCAACCATTCAATTTAAGATTTCGGATAATTTAAGCGGTATTAAAAGCTATAAAATCTACATCGATAAACAGTTTAAATTAGCGAATTATTTTCCTCGTAAGAATTTGTTGAAACTTACCTTTGATGAATACAACAAAATTCCAAAAGGAAAACATCATATTAAGGTTGTTGTTACCGATGAACGGAATAACGCAACGGTAAAGGATTTTGATGTCATCCGTTGATTGATTTTTTCATTGTCTAAGAAAACTAAACTCCATTTTCTTTGCACTTACCTGACCCGCGTTAGGGATTGTATCCCTAACACGAACAAAATAGACGACACAAAGCGTTTTTTGATTCCTTATCCTTCTTCATAAAAATTTTCCATAGCTGGGGCTATGCAAAATTTTTATTCATCGTCTAAGAAACCAAAAATTCACTTTCTATTCGCCAATTTTGCTCGCGTTAGGGATAGAAGTGGCATCCTTTTGTGTTGTTGCATATATGCAACACAAAAGATATAACGGATAGCCCGACCCTCATTTGCAAAAGAAACGTTTAGCGGAGCGGTATGTTTCTTTTGCAAATGAGGGGAACGCCCAAAATATTATCTTTGTAGATATGAATGAATGGTTGGTACATATTTTTCTTCGGGTTTTGGTGTGGGGGAGTGTTTTGTTTTGGACTGTTGTTGAGGCACAGCAATATAGTTTTGTTGCATATTCGGTGGAGCAAGGGTTGAGTCAGAGTCAGGTTTTTGTGTTGTCGGGAGATGAAGACGGGTATCTTTGGGTGGGAACTGCCGGTGGTGTTAGTCGTTTTGACGGGCAGGATTTTAAAAGTTATTCGACGGAATCGGGATTGCCGGATAATAGCATTAAGGATATTAAGGTGTATGATGATGCGGTTTGGGTTTCTTCTCAATTCGGGATAACCGTAATTAGAGGGAAAGAGTTGAAAACGTGGGAGTTAAAAAAGTTGGTAGGAGAGGGGGGAATCACAAGTTTTTTGTTTGACGCAAAGGGCTACTTGTGGATTGCGATTAAATACAAAGGTGTTTTTAGGATTAAGTATGCGAATGGTAAACTTGATTTAGGCGAAATACAACATTATTCATTGAGCGAAAGGAATAATGTTACGAAATTATTCTTGGATAAGAAAGGTGTTGTTTGGGTGGGAGGAAAAAATATTTTTGGTTTCATTAAAAATGGAGAATGGAATGTAAGTGAACAGTTGGAAAAAGAAAATTTTGCAGTTACCGATATATTGCAACTCAGAAATGGCAGGTTACTCGTTGCTACAATAAATAAAGGTGCGTTTGTGTTGGAGGATGGTGTGTTTACGCCTTGGTTGACGAAACAACTTCCGAGGAGGATTAATAAACTATTGCAAGATAGGCAGGGGAAGATATGGGTTGCCGGTTATTCAGGCTGTTATGTTGTGGATAGAGGTGAGAAGGTAAATGTATTGACTACGGATAATGGTTTGCCAACCAACAGAGTGCGGAGTGTGGCAGAAGATAAAGAGGGTAATATTTGGTTAGGAACTGATGGCGAGGGAATTGTTCGGTTTATTACCGATGAAATGGTTTATTTTTCGGTAAAAGACGGTTTGAATAGCAATTATGTAATGTCCATAGCTGAAACGAACGAAGGGGAGTTGTATTTTTCGACTTATGGAGGTGGTGTGAATCGTTACGAAAACAATAGGGTAGAGGATTGGGAATATAATAGTGAATTACCGAATAAAGTAGTGTGGAGTGTTATGGCTGATACCTTGGCTCATACACTCTGGTTGGGGACAACCTCCGGTTTGGTGTTGGCTAGTGAAGGTAAAGGGCTTGAGGTGTTTAAAAACGTAACGTGGTTGTCGTCCAATAAGATTTTATCTCTTTTTCAGAACGAACACGGCAAATGGATTGGAACATCCAGAGGACTTACTTTTGTCTCTTTAGAAAATGAGGAGCGGATATATACCTATCCCGGTAATTTTCCGGCAAAGAATGTCAGGTCGATAGAAGAAGTGAACGATACTTTATGG
>JALTUD010000210.1 GCA_027047735.1 Flavobacteriales bacterium
ATAAAAGTGAAATTAGATTATTTTCTTTTCAATCTAGGCATTTTTAAGAAGCATAGCCGTAGCTATGGTTCGCAAAAATAACGACGAGTGAAATGAAAAGAACTAATTTTTAACTTATAGACAAATTATAATTAACTTCTAACAAGTATAAGGAAAATAAAACCATTTTATTGTGCTTAGATGCCCCGTGTTAGGGATACAATCCCTAACGCAGAATAAAATAAGTGCAAGAAAGTGGGATTTGTAGTTGTAGATTCAACAACTAAACAATAGCTCTATCCCTCACCTCAACAGCAGGATTCCCTTGATAAATTTTATAGGCTTCTAAATTCGACACCGCAACAGAATTAACAGATAGAACAGCATGAGAAGCACAAATCACACCGGGGCAAACGATACTGTGTGCCCCTATCCAAACTCCGTTTTCCAACTTAATTTCTCCTACCATCAAATCGAAACTTACCTTTTTGTAATCATGATTTCCACACAAGAGCATCGCTCCTTGAGATAGACATACATTGTTGCTAATTGTTACTTTTGCCAGGTTATCAATCCACACTCGTTCTCCAATCCACACATTATCTCCAATACTCAATAACCAAGGGTATTTAATATTAACTGATGGTTTAATCACTACCCCATAACCTACTCTAGCCCCAAACAAACGCAATAACCTAACTTTACACGAACCAAAAGCATTTATTCTGCTTTGGAACAACAATCCATTGATCAAAAACCACAATAATCTTTTAATTTTTCCTGCTCCCGGATTATACCAATCGTTATTAAATCTAGATAAGTCAACTTCTTTCATAACGGCTCAAAGTTAGCTGATTTTACATTCTTTAGTCAAAAAAAGGTTTGTTTTTTTTGTTCTTAACTTTAATCCCCTATTTTTGTAAGACAATAACTAATCCCATAAAAAGAACATATGAAAATATCAACGTTACTCCTAAACTCGATTATTATTTTTTCCGCATTACTTTATACGAGTTGTGGTTCGGACGAAAAAGTTGAAACGACAAAAAACAGTCCTGCATACAATATGATGGCAACAGCTCAAAAACCTGTTGCTTATATCTCTATGAATTTGGTGGAATTGATAGAAAATTCCAATTTTAAAGATTCAAAGGAAATTCCTTTACAAATTAAAATGATTGCCAATCCTCAAATTGACCAACATTTTAATTCTAAAGAGCAAGGGTTTAAGGTGGAAGGAAACATTCCCTTTGTTGTTACTGCAAAAGAAAACGATGAGTTTAATTATGCTATGGGCACGACAGAAGTATTAGATGCCAAAAAAGTAGGTTCTTCATTATGCACCTATTTCGACGGTAAAGTCGTTGAAGAAGAAGGGCTTCATATTTTAGAAGCGTCATCTCCACTTTTGGTTGGGCAACACTTGACTTTTGTTTGGAACGATAAAACATTAGTGATGGTCTTTGCAAAAGACCTTGACACCAAAAGCAAGGCTATTGAATTCATTAAACAAACTAAAGTTGATGCTCCCAACAACGAAAAAGTATTGCATTTCTTAGCTGAGAGCAATGACTTTACCGCTTTGATGTTTATGGATAATTACACCAATATGGTGAACCATTACAGCAAAACTAAACTTGACCCCGAATTATTGGAAGTTTATAAAGGTATGACCACCGAAACAAAAGTAAATTTTGATGCCGGTAGTTTTACGTTTGAATCAGATTTGGAAGGGGATAATTTTATCAACTCCAAGTTTAATCCAATTAGCGAGCATCCTGTTGATGGTTCTTTTGCTAATTTCCTATCAGAAAACGGTCAATTGATTTTATTCGGTACTGCTTCAATGAACCTGAACGGAATGATTAACTCAATTGAAGCTACTCAATCGGAAGATAAAAGTATATATGAGGATAAACTAAACAACATCGGTATAACCAAAGACAATGTAGCCGAATTGTTGAACGGTCAATTTTCTTTTTCTTTGATGGATGTGGAAGAAACTCCGGAAAACGTTGAAACACCTAAAGTGAATGGGTATGCTATTGAAAACACTTTCCCTC
>JALTUD010000211.1 GCA_027047735.1 Flavobacteriales bacterium
AGAAGTATAAGGAAAATAAAACCGTTTTATTGTGCTTAGATGTTCCGTGTTAGGGATACGATCCCTAACGCGGGCGGAATGAGAACTGAGAAAGCGAGTTTTAGTTTCTTTAAACGTAAGCGTACGGGAAAGTAACGGGTAATGCCTACATTATCGAGTTCTTCCTAATTTTGAGGCAACAATTCCAATAATTTATTTGCTTTATGTTCAGGAATACGATTAAGTACATCAAGTGTCCATTTATAGGAATCAATATATTGCATTTTAAATGTGGTAAAAAATACTGTAAAATATTGCAAGGTTTTTAGTAGCTTCACGACTACCGGCAAACAGATAGTTTTTCTTCCAATAGCTAATGGTCTAATAGCGTTTTCAATAGTTGAGTCTATAAAACAAAAATCATCATCTCAAATGGTAGAATAATTTTGTAGCGTCTTGACATAATTAAAAATCAAATCCTTATCCTTTTTTGAGCAATTATCACAATGGCTTAAAGCTAAATTAATAACACTTATATGAGAAATGTCCTCCGGTTTCGTGGCGTTCTTTAAAGCTTTGCTCATTAGTTCTGTCCATAAATCAAGGTTTGGGCTCCCTTCGTTGTTAAGGAAGGAAATATACTCCTTGGGGTAATGTAAAAAATAAGAAAAAACAGCCTGTTCAACCAAGGGATAATCATTAGGATTAAGTGAAGGTAAAATCAAATTGATTGCTCGGATGTATTTTTTTCTCCATAGACTGTCGGAAGATTGTAAGCTATCTAAAATATCTAACTGAATAGAGTAATCCACACTATCCATTTTTCCTTCTATAATAAATAACGTTGCTTTTTGCACGTTCATTTCCCCTTTTCGTATATGAGCAAATGGTTTACCGTCTATGTTAGACAGTAAAGGTTCTTCTTCTTGTTCAAAAAGGCCGCATCCGGAAAGAAAAACAATAAAAATAACAAGAAAACGATACATAATGATTTTATTTAAGCATCAAGCTCCTTTTAAACTTAATTTAATGAGTTCTTCAACGCTGATATTTGGTGATTTTTTTAGTATTTTGTTAACGTTAGCTTCTGCTTTCTTTCTATCAATTCCCAATACCGCAAGAGCAGATAAAGCTTCTAATTTCACTGTGTTGTCTTTTGTTGAAACAGTTTCTAGTTCTATATCCGTTTTATTTACTTTATCTTTTAAATCGACTATGATGCGTTGAGCGGATTTTGCACCAATGCCCTTAACTTGCTTAAAAGCTGCGACATCTTCCGATAAGATAGCCGAAGCTGTTTCGTTAGCCGTTAATGAGGATAAAACCATTCGAGCTGTACTGGGGCCTATCCCCGAAACGCTGATTAATAAACGGTACATTTCCCGTTCCTTTTTGCTATGAAATCCAAACAATGTATGTGCGTCTTCGCGGACGGATAAATGTGTGAATAAACGAACCCTTCCTTTTTCCGGTAATGTTGAAAAAGTAGTCAATGTAATATGCAGATAATATCCAATTCCGTTTACGTCTATTACAGCGTAAGCCGGATTTTTCTCTTCCAGTACTCCCTCTATATGTGTTATCATGATGAATGTCTTTGAGTAAAAAATATTTGAGCAAAGCTACAAGAAATAAAATAAAATCCACTAAACAGAATTGTATATATGGTTTAAAAAGGTCTGTAGGCAATATTTTTTTTAATAAACTGTTCACATAAATAAAGTTTTATATGAAAAGAAGTAAATTTATAAAAAAGTCTTGTGTTTTTGTAGGGGTTAGTATTATTGCTCCGGGGTTTTTATTAGAGAGTTGTAAAAAGAAATCATCATCTTCCGGCCCTAATGTGAATTTTGATATTGATTTAACCGCAACAAAGTATCAATCATTGAATACTGTTGGACATTATGTGTATAAAGACGGAGTTATAGTAGCTCATACAGCTAATGGTTTTGTAGCCTTGTCAAAAGCTTGTACTCATCAAGGTTGTGATGTTACGTATAGTCTAAGTGCAAATGATTTTCCTTGTCCTTGCCATGGAGCGATTTTTACAGATGCCGGTTC
>JALTUD010000212.1 GCA_027047735.1 Flavobacteriales bacterium
GTATAAGGATACTAAAAACATTTTATTGTGCTTAGATTAACTGTGTTAGGGATACAATCCCTAACGCAAGTGAAATTGGCGGATAGAAAGTGAATTTTAGTTTCTTTAGACGATGAAATATCACCAAGCTAATTCTGCCTAAAATCTCATCATTAACAAAAAAACAGGCTGTAAATTTTGATTTTAGTAAAAATCATCCTATTATTGTCCATTCAAAAGAATCCGTTTTATTCTGAATAGAACAAATTAACCAAACAAATGAATAGATTTTTATTTATAGGACTACTGTTTTTAACTCTTATTTCTGTAGCACAGGACAAAGGGGTAATCGTGTTAGAAGGTCATTATCAAGGTGTTGACTTATATGTTCAAAATCCTTACGGAAGTTCCGGAGTTGGTTTTTGTGCCTACAAAGTAACCATCAATGACAATGTTACAACCGACCAAGTTGAGTCTAGTGCATTCATTATTGACTTTACTACACAAGGTCTAAAAGTAGGAGACCCTGTCATTGTAAAGATTTTCCACAAAACAGATTGTCAACCTAAAGTTTTAAACCCTGAAGTACTTAGACCTAAAAGTACGTTTGAAACAAAAAGCATAAAAGTAGGCGATGATCAAGTTCTACGTTGGACAACAACAGGAGAACAAGGAAAATTGACTTACAACGTAGAACAGTACAGATGGAATAAATACGTAAAAGTAGGTGAAGTGGAAGGAAAAGGAACTGCCGGTGAAAATAAATACGAATTTAAAATCACACCTACTTCCGGAGAAAATAAATTCAGAGTAGTTCAAATAGATTACACAGGAAAGAAAAGAATGTCACCGAAAGCAACTTACGAAAGCAAAACCAAACCAATTGATTTAGTTGCATCAAAAAGTAAGACACTTGATTTCACCGGAGAGACTATGTTTGAAGTTTGGGACACTTACGGAAACTTAGTCAAAAAAGGATTCGGGAAAAACCCTAATGTAGATAACCTGAAAAAAGGATTGTACTACGTAAACTTCGACAACAAAACAGGAGTGGTTTGGAACAAGAAATAACAAAATTAGCATAGCACAAAAAAAGCAGAACTTGAAGTCCTGCTTTTTTTATGCCCCAAACACCCCAACTAATAAACCTCAGCCAACATCATCGAGCACTACCCCCTCCCACTTTTTTAATAGTAGGAATATCCAAAACACAAAAATCATCATTATATTTCAACAATCGTTTCTTTTGTTCTGCTGACAAAGCCATCTCAGCCGTAGATGACGTCACTAGTATCCGTTGCGCCTTCTTATTTTTTGTATCTACGTTTAATTGATTCATTTTTTTATCAAGATTTTAAGACCGTTGCAAAACTCAAGAAACAAAAACTCAAGATTATATAAATTTTTCACCCACAGTTATCGTATTGATAATGAAGATCAAGAATTTCGACAATGCAGAATATTGCAGTAGTCTTTATTTATAAATATCTCCTTCATTCTACTGCAATTTAAGGTTAAAACTTCCCGGCAACAACACAAGGCTTTTTTATCGCTTTAACATTTCCGTTCAAATCAAAATATTCAAAATAAACAACATAAGCTCCTATTCTCGCTTTCTCATTTAAGTTATTCAATCCATCCCAAGACACAGAACCTTCTATTCCCAAAAGCTCATTTTTCATCACGTCTTTTATGATTCTTCCTTGCATATCAAAAATAGTAATGTTCCCAACATAGCCGGGTTCATCCAATACATAAGAGAACGTAACCACATCATTATACCCATCATTATCAGGAGAAAATTGCTCAGGCTCAACATTAAATAACGAACTGGAATTTTCATCACTCATAAACTGAGAATTTTGAACCGTTGGAGTCGCCCAACCACTTTCTTCACTCGCACTATGCCAATTCGTTGGGTCATTTGAACCTCGATCAAAACTTATTCGTTCCAATGAAACTCCTTCCGTTTTCTTTAACAAAGCAAATTGATAACTATCATTGTAATAAACACTATCGGATACTTGATTATTCGGCAACAACAAAATAACCGTCCCTTCATTGTCCGCATACGAAGGAAAACTCGTCATTTCAACAAACCTTCCATCAGTAGAGAACGGATAAGTCTCTTTTATATTAAGAGAATCCGCAGTCAATACAACATATTCACCGGGAGTCAACAAAAAATGAGTCGTAACAGCCTTAGCATTGGCAATCGTATCATGAGCAATATTAGCTAATTGCCAATTAAACAAATCTATATTTTTATTCGAGTTGTTATAAACCTCAACAAAATCACTCCCCTCAGGAAAAGGATTATAAAGAATTTCATTGATAATCAAATCTCCCTTTGCCCCCGTATGCGGTAAAATCACCTGAGCCTGAGCATTACTCATCAAATTCCCCGAGCAATCTCCAAAACCATTTACCGCAATCGTATAAACTGTTCCCGTGTCCAACCCTTGTAAAGTTATAATTTGTACACACGACAAAAACTGATCAAAAACAATTGATGATATACCTATACCATTATCTATTGAGAAGTTATTAATACTCACCCCTGCCGTATCAATTGTTTCGGAAAAACAAATATTAATGGTAGCATTATTATCTGTTGAAGCAGAAATAATTTGAGGCGTTGTTACATCCGGTGTTGGGTCATAAACAGAGTTTTGCTGTCCGGGCGTTCCCCCGTTAGGATCATTGCTCCCCGTCCAATTTTCAGACCCCGAACAAGGAATTGTAGGATTTATCAACTCTAAACTATATCCCCCGTTTGCTTTAACCGAACTCCCATACCAATCAGAGGAATAAGTAACTCTGTCAATAACAGTTCCACTAGCATCTTTCAACACTACGTCATCAGAAGAATTATTGTACGAAGGTAAATTTGCCACCAAAAGCACGTTACTATACAAAGAAAAATCAACTGAGAAATTATCATCGGCAATAATCACATACTCCTGAGGTAACAACGTATAATTGCCAAGCACTTCATCCGACCCCGCATCTCCAATCGTCCAACCGCTAAGATTAAAAATATGAGTTGAATTATTATAAATCTCAATATACTCACCTGAAGGAAGCCCTAACTGTGGACTTGGATCTGCAAAAATTTCATTTATCACCAAATCTTTATATGAAGCAGTAACAGGAATAAAATATAAAAAACTATGCGTATCGCTCCCCATTACATTATTCGCCAAATCACTAACGTTTTGCGTTGTTAAAACATAATTCGTTCCATCCGTAAAAGCAGTCGAAAAAGTAAGATGAACTAACGCAGGATTTCCTCCATTGATTGTTGCGGAAACCGGATTACCTACTCCATTATCAACCATATAATTCAAAACATTTTGAGCCGAGGTACTCTCAACCGGTTCATTAAACTCAACATCCACTTGAGTATTTGAAACAACTACTACAGAAGAAACCTGCGGAGGAGTATTATCTACCAAAACATTCCCTGTAATTGATATATTATCGTAAAAAAACTTAGCAGAGTTCGATGCGGTATATTTTGACCACATTCCAAAAAACTGCGATGAAGTAATCGACACATCATTTACACTTCCCTCAGCCACATAATTCGTTCCTCCTGATGCATCAGTAGAAAAACTCCAATCCCCGGCGGAAGTTCGCACAACTTTAACACTAACCGTAGGACTTGTCCCAAAAGTATTCCCGGTGCCAGTAAGCAACAAACTACTGCTTGTCCCTGTTTGTTTGTAAAACTTTAAAGCATCCGAACTTCCATTTTCCCCTATTCTTATGTAATAACCATTCAAAGCTCCTTTTAAATTCGCATTATCAGACACCAAATACACTCGCGTATTATTACTATTGGAAGGACTTAAATCCATTTGTACATAAAACTCCCATGTTAATGTAGAAGAAAAATCTAAATTACCTACATTTGTGGATAAATAAGCTGTATCACTCTGTACCGGCCCATTCGAATGCAACCTAAATCCTACGTTAACCTCATATTTTGAAACATCTCCCGTCCACGTAGGATTATTCGTAAAATCACCATCTGAAAAATCATCCGTTAATTGAGCCGTTCCACGTAAAAAAGAAACTATAAAAAAAAGTGATAAAAGAAGAAATTTTTGCATACTCTAAAAGTCAAATTAATTTTGGATATAAATATAGTGTATTTTAAAAAATAATGTTCAAAAAATATTAATTTAATATTGGCTTTCTACAATCAACACTTCTCAAGCATCATTAAATAAGCTCTCAAAAGCAGAATAATAAAATCCAAATCCTTATCTTTACAAATTCATTTTTATACACGAATAATTTAATGGCAAATAAAGACACCATAAACGATTTAGGAGATAATCATTTTAGTACAAGTTTAGATACACCAATGACGCAAGATGCTTTTCTGCTTTCCGATAACGAAAAGATAGAAAAAATAGCACATCATTTTAAAGAAATAATGAAAACCTTGGGATTGGATTTAACAGACGACAGCCTAGCCGGAACTCCTTTGCGTGTAGCAAAAATGTACGTCGAAGAAGTTTTTAGCGGATTAGATCCCAAAAACGAACCATCAACTTCTCTCTTTGATAATAATTACTCATACAATGAAATGTTGATTGAGAAAGATATTGAACTTTATTCGTATTGTGAACATCATTTTGTGCCGATTATTGGAAAAGTACACGTTGCTTACATCCCTAATAAAAACGTTGTCGGTTTGTCTAAAATTAATAGATATGTCCAACACTTTGCAAAACGTCCTCAAGTTCAAGAACGACTAACGAAACAAATTGTCGCTAAAATGCAAGAAGCTTTAGGTACTGAGGATGTCTGTTGTGTGATTGAGGCTAAACACCTTTGTGTAAACATGAGAGGGGTAAAAGATTCCAAATGCAGCACCATAACCGCCGAATATGGAGGAGCTTTTAAAACACATGAAGTAAAACAAGAATTTTTAAATCATATTAACCGAAAGAATACCTTTGGAATAGATGAGTGATTATACAAACAGCACCTTAATGATTTATAATTCATTAAGCGGTAAAAAAGAAGAATTTAAACCCATTCAAACTCCGAACGTAGGAATGTATGTTTGCGGACCCACGGTTTACAGCAATGTTCATTTGGGAAATTGCCGTACCTTTTTATCGTTCGATAACGTTGTTCGATACCTTAAATTTATAGGATACAATGTCCGATATGTCCGCAATATCACTGATGCGGGACACTTGGTGGACGATGCAGAAGAGGGAGAAGACAAAATTTCCAAAAAAGCAAGACTAGAAAAACTTGAACCCATGGAAATTGTACAAAAGTACACCTTGGACTTCCATCATGTTTTACGACTTTTCAATGCTCTTCCACCCAATATAGAACCCACGGCAACCGGACATATCATTGAACAAATCGAAATGGTCAAACAAATCATCCATAATGGTTTTGCTTATGAAGTAAATGGTTCAGTTTATTTCGATGTAAAAAAATACAATGAAAAAGGCTATAACTACGGAGAACTTTCCGGTAGAAATATAGATGATTTAATTGCCGGTTCAAGAGCCTTAGACGGACAATCCGAAAAGAAAAACCCTCAAGATTTTGCCCTTTGGAAAAAAGCATCTCCGGCTCATATCATGCGTTGGTCATCTCCTTGGGGAGAAGGATTTCCCGGATGGCATCTCGAATGTTCTGCAATGGGAACAAAGTACCTAGGTGAACAATTCGACATCCACGGTGGCGGTATGGACTTAAAATTCCCTCACCACGAATGCGAAATTGCTCAAGGAAAAGCATGCAACGGAATTGAACCCGTAAACTATTGGATGCACGCCAATATGCTAACCTTAAACGGTAAAAAAATGAGTAAATCCACAGGAAACACGCTATTACCACATGAATTGTTTAGTGGCGAAAACAACATTTTAGGGAAAGCCTACTCACCAATGGTTGTTCGTTTTTTTATGTTGCAAGCTCATTACAGAAGTATTTTAGACTTCTCAGCCGAAGCCCTCAACGCTGCAGAAAAAGGATTTCATAAACTGATGAATGCTAAAAAAATAATCAATCAATTACAATATAAAAAAGGTACGGTTTCTGAATCGGAAAACAATCGAATAAATCAACTAATACAAGATTGTTATACCAATATGAACGACGATTTCAACACCCCAAAAACCATGGCGGTACTTTTTGAAATGGTAAACAAAATCAACAAACTAAACACTTCGGATAATATGGACATCTCCGAAGAAGTTTTCAGCAAAATGAAAACAACTTTCAATGGCTTTATCGAAGACGTTTTCGGACTACAATCCGAAGAACAAGCAGACGATAGCATTGTTAAAGGTGTACTCAATCTATTAATCGAATTAAGAACCGAAGCAAAAAACAATAAAAACTATGCCCTTTCCGATAAAATCAGAGATGAGCTAAATACATTAGGCGTACAACTAAAAGACAGCAAAGAAGGTACAACTTTCAGCATAAATTAACACACACATATAATTATTATGATAGCAAAAACAATTAAAAGAGGAGTATTCGGAGTGCTACTTTCAGCGAGTTTATTCGCTAACGCACAAGACAAATTTGAAACCAACAAAAAAGGAAGCGAATACAAATTCAAAGTCATTAAAGACTTAGAAGCCTTAGAAGTTCAAAACCAAGGAAGAACAGGAACTTGCTGGAGCTTTTCCTCATTATCTTTTTTCGAATCTGAAATCATACGAACCGGTCATGGAAAACACAACCTTTCGGAAATGTACATCGTTCGTAACGCCTACATCGGAAAAGCCGAAAACTTCCTTAGAATGTACGGAACATTCACCTTTGGAGCAGGTGGTGCCTTTCACGACATTCCTTGGGTAATCAGAAGATTCGGAATCGTCCCTGAAGAAGTTTACAGAGGGCTGAACTACGGCGACACCATTCACCGACACGCAGAAATGGAAGCCATACT
>JALTUD010000213.1 GCA_027047735.1 Flavobacteriales bacterium
GAACCTTCAATCTTACCGTAAGTTAATCGAAGTGTGCTATTTGCATCTGCCCAAAATTTCTTTTCGGGGAAATATTTCATTTGAGCGGCTACGAATTGCTTCATCAACTCATTGTTGATTAAGTACGTCTTTTTGTATTCATTATTATAACTTTTACGTAAATCATTCATCGAAGAAGCTAAAATAAAAGCAGGGTCTTTTTGAATCTTCTTCCTCATTTTTTTGGTTGAATAAGATAGTAGCTTATTTACTTTTTCTTTTGACGTAAACATCGATTTTTTATACAAATAAGCTGCGTATGCTTTTACATCTAATTTTCCGTTTTTATTTTTGAATTTTATTGCTTTTTTCTGTAATTCAGCGGGTAACATATCCTTATCCGAATACTCCATATATAGTGGAATTAGTTTTTCAAAAATAAGTTGGTCAACGCGAACATCGTAGTTTTTAAAGAATCCATCTACACCTTTTTTCTTGGCTTCCAGATTCTTTTTGTATGATTCTTCTTGTTTCAATTTTTCTGCTTTCAGCTCTGCTTTACTCATCGCATCGGCGTGTTCAATCGGTTGTTCCAACAATTTATAAAAACCATCGGCAAAGCGAATGAGTTCGGGTCCATAGTAGAATACCTCGTAAAATAAAGAATTGGCTTTTTTAAACTTGAGCATTTTACCGTCTTGTTCCAATAGTTTCGGTAAAATATCTTTATACTTTTTGTCGTGAGAAACACGGTGTGTAAATTCTTCTTCAAAGGCTCTTTTTTCATTCACTACATCTTTTTTCTTTAAGCCTAAGTTCTGCCCTATCCACTTTTTATAGGCATTGCTTATTCTCGACTGCTTTGACGCGTATTGTATTCTTGTTTTGTCTGATAATTCCATAGCAGCATCAATCACCGAAAGGCTTTGTTTTCGCATTTCAATACGGGCGGGATTGATAATATTGATGTAATCATCTACTGCTCTTGAGGATAGATATTGCTCGGTTCTCCCGGGGAAGCCGAATACCATAGTGAAATCATTTTTATCGACTCCTTCCAACGAAACAGGCAACCATTTTTTAGGGTGAAACGGAATATTATTTACCGAAGGTTCGGCAGGTTCATTGTTTTTATCGGCATAGATTCTAAAAACGGAAAAATCTCCGGTATGTCTTGGCCAAACCCAATTATCCGTGTCGCCACCAAATTTTCCAATACCACTGGGCGGAGCTCCTACAAGGCGTACGTCTTTGTAAGTCTTTGTTACAATCATAAAATACTGATTACCATAATAAAAAGCTTTAATTACAGCTTTGTATTTCGTGCCTTTTATAGCGTTTTGCAACAAACTTCTGCTGTTTTTTTGACGTATGATATTCGCTTCGGTAACGTCCATACTCGGTAACACGCCTTCGTTTAACTTTTCTGTTACGTCTTCTATTCGTACAATAAAAGTAGCGGTTAACCCTTCGTTGAGTAACTCTTCGCTTTTGGACATTGCCCAAAATCCATTTTTCAGATAATCATTATCAACGGAACTGTGTTGTTGAATTTGAGAATACCCACAATGGTGATTGGTTAAAATCAAACCTTGACTGGAAACTACTTCTGCCGTACACCCTCCACCAAAATGAACGATAGCATCTTTAAGACTTGAATGATTGACCGAATAAATATCTTCTGCCGACAATTTTAAACCTTGTGCGTGCATATCATCTTCCAACGCTTTTAAAAGGGATGGAATCCACATTCCTTCGTGTGCGAATAACGATAAAGAAAACAGAATCGTTATGAGTACTAAAATTATTCTTTTCATAGTGTTATAATGTCTGTAAGTATTAACCTAACAAGAACCGCAATTGCAATTATGCTCTTCTGCCACGTAACCTTGTAACCTTCCTTGTATAACTTGTACGATTGTATCGTCAATATCTTTTTCTTCGATGATAAAAGCTACGGTTTGTCTTTCTTTTAAACGAGCGGTAACCAAAGGACTGATATCTTCTGCAAGAATCATATCTATGTCAAATAAGGGATGTTCAAATATCTCAACAACTTTGTTAACAAAAATATTTTCTAATTCTTGCCCTTTTGCCAATGCCAATAGTTCTTTGTTTACTATTCTTTCATTCTCTATGGTAAAAACAAAGTAATTCAAACAAGTGTCGGCATTTCCGCTAACTGTTTTTTTGTTCTCACTCGTGATTGCAATCTTCATAATAAATCAGGATAAAAAAAAGCACCTGAAAACAGGTGCTTTTTTAGTAATTATTTACGCTTTCTCTGCTGTAGTCTCTTTTGCTGTTGACTCTTTGTAAACTCCCATATCGCAAAACTTATCTATTCTTTGCTCAACTAATTCATCAACAGGAATTTCCACAAGTTTATTCAAGTTTTTCTTTAACTCTGTTTTTAGTTTTTTATACATTTTTTCAGGGTCGGCATGTGCTCCACCCAAAGGCTCTTTTATGATTCCGTCAATCAATTTGTTTTTCAACATATCTTTTGCGGTCAATTTCAGTGCATCGGCAGCTTGTTCCTTATGCTCCCAATCTCTCCATAAAATAGAAGAACAAGACTCCGGAGAAATTACAGAATACCATGTGTTTTCCAACATTAAGACCTTATCACCAATACCGATTCCCAAAGCACCACCGGAGGCACCTTCACCTATCACTACGCAAATAACCGGCACTTTCAATTTCATCATTTCAAACAAATTTCTGGCAATTGCCTCTCCTTGCCCTCGCTCTTCGGCTTCCAATCCGGGAAAAGCTCCGGGAGTATCAATAAGAGCTACTACGGGCTTATTAAATTTTTCAGCCAATTTCATCAAACGTAATGCCTTTCTGTAACCTTCGGGATTTGCCATTCCGAAATTACGATATTTTCGTTCTTTGGTATTGCGTCCTTTTTGTTGACCGATAAACATCACCGTTCTTCCGTCAATGCTACCCAAACCACCTATCATGGCTTTATCATCCTTTACATTTCTATCTCCATGCAATTCTATAAATTCTCCTTTGGTAATAGCGTTAATATAATCCAAGGTATAAGGTCTTTGTGGATGGCGACTTACTTGTACCCTTTGCCAAGGTGTAAGATTACTGTATATCTCTTTCGTTTTTTCCTCTAATTTTTGAGACAATTCTTCTAACGTAGCCGACACATCAACTTTTCCCTTCTCTCCAATTTCTTTTGTCTTGATGATTTGGTCTCGCAATTCTTCCAAAGGTTTCTCAAAATCTAAATATATTCTGTCCATAAAAATCAATCTTTGTGTGTAGTTTTTGAAGTCATTATACTTCTTGTACTCGGCAAAATTAAAAATTCTACTTGATGACTGTATATATTCTTCTAAATATTTATCAACTGTTTTTTATCCATAAAACGTATTAGTTATATATTTGGAGAATTAACTTACTTTTCTTTTTAAGGAAAATTGGCTTTCATGAGAACTTTAATACTTATTTTTTTTGTCTTTTATGTTACGGAATTGAGAAGTCAAGAAAGTATTGTGGACGTACATCCCATATCTATGTTTTGTGATTCTACCGTTTCCATTAAAGTAACCGGTGATTACAAAAAAGTTTTCTACACTACTGACGGTTCGATTCCAACACATAAAAGTAAGCGATACAGGAAACCGATTTTAGTTACTCGAAATTCTTTTTTTCTTTTTAAAATTTACGCTGATAATAAGGACACGATAATTGCTCGTTCGTACATCTTTTCTCCTCCTACTCAATTGCCTATTCTATCCATTGGTATTCCGAATGAAGATTTATGGGATGACGAAAAAGGTATATATACGAGAGGAAAAGATGCTTTTTTTAGTGATAGTTCGGGACACTGGGAAAATTGTAATTTTCAGAAAAAGTGGGAGAAAAAGGTGTATCTGATTTACATTGACACGCTGAAAAAAGAAGTAGTAAACCAACAATGTGGCTTACGAATTTTTGGAGAATCTACTCGTAGGCAACCCGATAAGTCGATGAAAATAGTTGCTCGAAAAAAATACGGAAAAAATCGTTTTGTCTATCCCTTTTTTGAACAAAAACCATTCATTAAAGAATATAAGCAACTTGTAATCAGAACTTCGGGAAATGACTACAACAAAACCAGATTTAAGGATGTCTTAAATGCCTATTTGATGCAACATACGGGAATTGACTATATGGCTTTTCAGCCGATTAAACTTTATATAAATGGCGAATACTGGGGGCTTTATAATTTAAGAGAAAAAATTAATAAACACTATTTATTTTATAATCATCAAGCCCATACTGATAGTAGCACTATCGTAATGGGACGTTGGGTTCGACAACATGGTGACCGAAGCAGGTATATGGAAATGTATAATTGGTTCTTGCAATTAGATACAATGGATGATGAGGCGTATAAAAAAGCTCAGAATTACATTGATATTAAAAATTACGCTACTTATCGTGCTTTTCAAATTTATACAAACAATGTTGATTCTAGAGGAAATGTTCGTTATTGGAGTTCTAAGGATAAAGACGGTAAATTTAGAATGATACTTTATGATACGGACTTAGGGTTTAGCAGAGTTAGTCGCGATTATTTAAAAAAATGTTTAAGTCCTGAACAAACGGATTGGTTTAATAATACGTGGAGCACGCTGTATTTTAGGAAATTGATGCAAAACCATCAGTTTAAAAATGAGTTTATCAATCAATTTGCTCATCTGTTGAATACAACTCTTTCTACGGATACTGTTTTACAAGCTATCGAATACCTAAGAAGTGTTTATAAAGATGAGTTGCCTAGAGATAAAAAGGAAATAGCTTCGCATCTAAAAAGTTCAGTTATACCGATTGATAAATGGAACAAAAACATAAAAAACTTTCGTTTTTTTGCTGTGAAACGACCGGAAATAGTAAGGGAAGAAATAAAAGAGTTGCTTGCACCCAAGGGGACTTATGTATTGCGTTTAAATTTAGACCACGCAAAGGTTTCTATCAATGATAATGCACTGATTCGTCTTCCTTTTAAGGGGATTTACTTTAAAGAAATTCCTTTACCTGCTCGTTTTGTTGCTGACTCCGGTTATGTTTTTTCCCGTGCCGACTCTATGTTCACAACATTTGATACTGTTTTTACTTCAATAAAAGATACATTGTCTTTTAATTTAACTGTGCAAAAGATTAAAAACAACAAAAAGGAGGAGTTACGTAAAGAGTTGAAAAGAACCTCTACTGTAAGTAAAGAAAAACCTCCTAAAAGCAATAAAAATCCACTGTGGTTAATCGCGTGGATTTTCATTGGTTTAGGAGGTAGTTTATTACTTGTATATTTTACCTTACGTGTAAAAGATTAATTCTACTTAACTTAGTTTCCACCTAACGAACCAAATACTTTTTGTAGAATATCGGTAACTCGAGCCATCGGGTCTTTTCTTATTTTGGCTTCTTCTTCTTGTACCAATGTAAACAAGCCATCTATTGCTCTGTCGGTAATATATTTATTCAAATCAGTATTTACTTTTGGTTTTCCGGTTAGAAAAGTAGTTTTATTGTAAGTACTTGTCAAAGGATTCCAATATTTTGTCAATTGCACTTTCTCAGTTGCTTCTTGTACCTTAGGACTGAAAGCTACAATTAATTGTTCGGTTGTATGTTCTCTCAAATATTGAGTAGCTGCACTATCCCCCCCTCTTAAAATCGAAAAACCATCTTGGATAGACATATTTTTTATCGCATCAATAAAAATAGGAGCTGCAGTTTTAGAGGCTTCTTCTGCTGCTCTATTCATGGTAAGTTCAAACTTTTCAACTTGACCATCTAATCCTAATTCCAATGCTTTTTCTTTTACTACTAAAGCTTCTTCGGGAAAAGGTAAGCGTATTTTAGGATTATTTAAAAAACCGTCAACTGCTGAGGCTTTGCTTGCTCCATTTTGAATACCAATGGTAAGTGCTTCTTTAAGTCCTGCTATTACCTCGTCATTGGTTAATCCGGGAGCAGATTTTTCTCCGCCTTCGGTTGTTGTTAACACATCTGTTGCTGTTTGTGCCACATCGGTTAATGTATCACAAGAGGCAATTCCCAATGAAAGACCAATAAGCGTAATTGTAGTGATTTTTATTTTTTTCATTTTAAATCTAATTTGTTATGAGTGCAAACCTAACAAAATAAATGCCGAAGTAAGTTATGCTATGTTTACGTTATCTATTTTTTAACAGGTACTATCTTCCTTGTTTCTCGTCAATAAAATCTCTAATATCATAACACCCACCGGTTTCTGTTTCTCCACTATACAATAACTCCAATAATTTATTAGCAACAAAATCAGGCGGTAATAATTTTTCATTCTTTTTTAAATCAATAAAACGACTCACCATTTTAAATTGTTCTTGAGAGACTTCACGTATTTCATCCTGCATTTTGGTATCAATAACCCCCGGTGCTATTGCTATAACTTTAATCGGATTTTCCTGTTCTTTTTGTTCCTCTCCTACACATCGAGTAAACATATCCAAACCTGATTTTGATGCACAATAACTGCTCCATCCGGCATAGGGATTTCTTGCCGCTCC
This sequence comes from Flavobacteriales bacterium, assembly GCA_027047735.1. Taxonomy (GTDB): domain Bacteria; phylum Bacteroidota; class Bacteroidia; order Flavobacteriales_D; family Parvicellaceae; genus S010-51. The sequence goes on from JALTUD010000213.1 coordinate 6,540, forward strand.
TGATGATACGTTTAATATGTATTTACTAATGGGTAAATCCTGAACCGCACATACAAAAATCTCTGCCATAGCTATTGGTGCAACAAGATTCACATTAATATTTTGATTGACCAACTCCAAAGAATTTGTCCCCACGCTTCCTATGGGTTTAATCGTCCCTGCATTATTGATTAATGTGATTGAACTTATGTTCTCAAAATCAAGTGAACGCATAATTTTTGCCATTGTTTTCTTCACTTCAAAAGCTAAAGACAAATCACACGAAAAATGATTCTCTTTGGGTATAAAATTATTTTTTTTATTTCTCATTCTTGAAATAGAATATACTCCTTTTTTATCTCCTACTAATTTCTCAGCTAAGGCTAATCCTAAAC
>JALTUD010000214.1 GCA_027047735.1 Flavobacteriales bacterium
CTACGGCTACTTTTGCTCTTTCTCCCGGTTCACGAACAATTTTCTTAATGGTTATCAACCCGTCAAAAACCTCAGGCACTTCCAATTCAAACAAACGCTCCAAAAATGTTTCATTTGTTCTTGATAAAATAATGATAGGTGAGTTGTTTTTTAATTCAACACGAGCAACAACTGCTCTAAGTTGCTCTCCTTTTTTGAAGTAATCAGAAGGAATTTGCTCACTCTTAGGTAACAATAATTCGTTACCATCATCATCCAAGACCAAAATTTCTCTTTTCCAAATTTGATAAACCTCACCTGTTACAATATCACCGATTCTATCTTTATAAATTTTGTAAACGTTGTCTTTTTCCAATTCTATAATTCTTGAAACCAAGTTTTGACGTAATGATAAAATATTTCTACGGCCGAAATCTTTCATTTGTATTTCTTCGGAAACTTCTTCACCTACTTCAAAATCAGGTTCTATTTTTATGGCATCAGAGTAAGAAATTTCTGTATTGGGATCTTCTACTTCTCCATCCGGAACAATTTCTCTGTTTAACCATATTTCTAAATCTCCTTTATCTGGATTTACAATTACATCAACGTGTTCATCAGTTCCATATTTTTTCTTTAGAGTTGAACGAAAAACATCTTCTAAGATACGCATCATTGTAACACGGTCTATGTTTTTCATTTCTTTAAACTCAGAAAAAGACTCTATTAAATTTAAAGCATTCATTGTTTGGTTTATTTATTTAAATGAGATAACTACTTTAGTTTCTTTTATTTGGTTAAATGGTATTTCGTGTTGTCTTACCACTAATTCTTTTTTCTTCTTTCCTTCAATTCGCTCTTTTGTTTCGGTTTCTACAACAATTTGTTCCGCCGTAACATCTATTAACTTTCCTTCTATACTGCCAACTTCCTTAAAAACAACTTTTACATTTCTTCCAATATTCTTCACATATTGAGGATGCACTTTAAAAGGATTACTCAATCCGGGTGTGGTAACCTGTAAAGAAAAATCTTCTTCTTCTCTATCTAGATTATGCTCTACATTTCTACTGACTCTAATACAATCAGAAATAGAGGAACTTCCTTTCAAATTATCAATTTCCACTAAAATTTGATTGGTTTCGGAAACGGTAACATCAACCAAGTAGGTATCGTTGTCCATTTCATCTATTCGCTCTTGAGCTAATTCTATTATTTTTTGTTTACTTATCATTTTTAACTTACAGAAAGAGGGGACAATTTGTCCCCTCTTTTTTTTAATTTCTACTATCGAAGTTGCTTATTCGTGTCGCAAAGGTAAACATTCTTAACAAAAAAACAACTTTTTTAGTGTGTTTTTTATTCTGCCAATGGCTTAACCTTCGCTTTGATACGAACGACTGTATTCACAGGCTCTGTATTAGCTGTTACCGTAACTGTTTTTTCTTGAGGTTTACCTGCTTGTCCTTTACTTGGTCTAAACACGACATCTATTTGTCCTTTTTGCCCCGGCATAATCGGGTCTTTTGGCCAACTTGGAACGGTACAACCACATGAACCTTTTGCATTTGTAATCAACAGTGGTTCTTTTCCTGTATTGGTAAAAGTAAATGAATACGGATTATCGGTATTTGCATCTACTTCGCCAAAATCGTGAATCTCCTTATCAAATCGTATGCTTGTTTTCGGCATGTTTGGTTGTTGCTGAGCATTAGATTGTGGCATTGGATTGGGAGCAGTTGCGTTACCCGCACTTAAATTAACCTTTGCGGGTGTAGTAGCCGGCTGAATAAATACCTTTTCATCAATTTTCGTATCCAAATTTGATATTTGTACGGTATTATAGATACCGAATAATAGTGCTAATCCTGCTATTCCTAATGTTATTTTATCGTTCATCTTTTTCTTATTTATTTGTTTTCGAGTGGCAAATATATAGAAGTTGTTTGAATTTTACTAAGCAAACAACAATTTTACATTACTACTAAACAACTTTATGGAAATTGCCAATAAAATTATTCCGAACACTTTTTCCAAAACGGCTATTCCCCCTTCACCTAACAACCTTTCAATTCTTTTTGTTAGTCGCAATACCCAATAGACAACAAACATATTGATAAAAATTGCTATAAAAATATTGATTTGAGAAAACTCTGCTCGCAACGAAATAATGGAGGTCATTGTTCCGGCTCCGGCAATAAGAGGGAAAGCCAAAGGAACAACGGAAGCCACCTTACCTTTTTTCTTTCCTTCGTTGGTATGTTTAAATATTTCCACTCCTAAGACCATTTCCAACGCCATAAAAAATAAAACAAAAGATCCCGCAACAGCAAATTCACTTGTGCCCACTCCCATAAACCCTAAAATCTTTTCTCCCAACAGAAGAAATGAAACCATAATAATGAAAGAAACCATAGAGGCTTTAAACGGACTAATCTCTCCTGCTTTTTTCTTTATTTTTATAATAACAGGGATAGCTCCTATAATATCAATGACAGCAAACAAGACCATGGTTGCTACACCTATTTCTTTTACATTCACTCCTAAGCTATTTATCATGATTGTACGAATTTTTCTATTGTTTCGGGAAAGTGTTCTTTTTCCAATTCACTGATTTTTTGTTGTAAACTTTCTAATGTTTCATCGGGGGATACCTCACAGGTAAATTGTGCTATAACCGACCCTTTATCGTATTCTTCGTTTACTTTATGTATCGTTATTCCCGATTGTATTTCTTTGTTTTCTAAAACTGCTTCGTGAACATGTTTTCCATACATTCCTTTTCCTCCGAATTTCGGTAATAATGAAGGGTGGACATTAATTATTTTATTTTCAAAAGTTCCAAGTATGTTCTGCGGTACTTTCCACAAAAAACCGGCTAAGATTATATAATCTATTTTCTCTTTTAAAAGTACTTTCAGCACCTCATCACTTTCATAAAAAGCATCTCGATTAAATGTTAGCGTTGACACTCCATTGTCTTTGGCGTGATTTAATGCTCCAGCTTTAGGGTTATTAGAAGCTACTAAAACAACATCTATTTCATTATTGTCTTTAAATTTTTGAATGATATTAAAGACGTTGCTACCTGTTCCCGAGGCAAACAATGCTAACCTTATTTTGTCTTTCATTTTTTAAAAATTTTTGCAAAGGTACGACTAAAGCAACGATGCTTTGTTACGCTTTTGTTAAGGAATTGGTAATTTTTATATCCCTCAAGTTAAAAAGCATTAAAAACAAAAAAAGCACTCTCAAAGGAGTGCTTTCTAAATCTTCTTGTAATTGTATTTGCGATAAAATTTATCCTTCTGCTTCGTCCTCACTAAGTTCTTTGTCTAAATCATCGAACAAATCGTCGGTTGTTTGTTCTACTTCTTTTTTTTGTTGTTCTTTTTTTTCTTGTTGTTCTTTTATTTCTGCTTCACTTTCTCCACAACTTACGAACATCGAAGAAAGCACAAATAGATACATTAGTTTTTTCATTCTCTAGAGTTTTTTAAGATTTAACAAATTCTATTAATAACCACTACCGGCACCTGCGATATGTTCAATCGGATGCCACGTTGTTTTGGTTTCTTGAAAGTCTAAAATGGAGTACGGTGTTTCGTTTTCTTCTTTTATCCAATCTTTTACGTTTTTGTTGACCACTCTTTTCAGATTGGTAATTGCATTTTCTTGTATTGTTTTCAGTTCCTGTTGATTGTTTCCGCAATACAAAATTGCATTTACATCCATGTGTGTGGAAAAGAAAGGTAATAACTCTTCTCTGTTTCCGGTAAGTATATTTACCACCCCACCCGGCACGTCTGATGTTGCCAACACTTCTGAAAAAGTGACGGCACTTAAGGGTTTACTTTCTGATGCTAAGACAACGCAAGTATTTCCTCCTGCTATTATCGGAGCAATTTGAGATACCAATCCAATCAAACCTGTTTCTTCGGGTGCAAGAACCGCTACTACTCCCGTGGGTTCGGGTACGGAAAAATTAAAATGACTGGAAGCTACAGGGTTTACCGCACTAAAAATTTGAATGTACTTGTCGCACCAACCGGCATAATAAATCAAGTGATCAATGGAAGATTCCACTTCTTTTTGTGCTTGGTTTTTTGTGCTTCCTTGCTGTATCAACTCGTCTATAAATTGGCTTTTTCTTCCCTCCAATACTTCTGCTATACGATATAGAATTTGACTTTTGTTATAAGCAGAACGAGCCGACCATGCTCCTTGTGCCGAACGTGCGGCTACTACTGCGTTTCTAAAGTCTTTTCGTGAGGATTGGCAAATATTGCCTAAAGGTTTTCCGTTTACCGTTGGTTGGTAATACCTCCCTGATTCGGTTCTTGGAAATTTTCCTCCGATATAAATCTTATATGTTTTTAAAACTTCTATTCTTGACATTTTTCGTCTTTTTATGTTGTTTTTCGTTATTCTGCGTTAGGGATAGAACGGCGTGTTTGAGCTCTTTTTTTGCTTGCTGTTTGCAAGCAAAAAAAAGCGAGTAGTGATAGCCCGACCCCAATTGACAAAAACATCGTTTCGCCTGAGCGAAATGTTGTTTTTGTCAATTGGGGGAACGCCCAAATCATTATTCAAATTTTAAATACGGTTCTAATCCTTGTACGCCCCCTTCTCTTCCGTGTCCGCTTTCTTTGTAACCTCCGAACGGGGATGTCGGGTCGAATTTATTGTAGGTATTTGCCCATACGACACCTGCTTTCATTTTTGAGGTTAGATTAAATACTTTTGAGCCTTTGTCTGACCATACTCCCGCGGATAATCCGTAAGGAGTATTATTGGCTTTTGCTATGACTTCGTCAACGGTTCGGAAGGTTTGAATTGCGAGGACGGGACCGAATATTTCTTCTTTGGCTATTTTGCTGGATTGTGCTACGTTGGTAAACAGGGTTGGTTTGCACCAATATCCTTTTTTCGGCAATGTCGCATGTTCCGGTTGATACATTTCGCAACCTTCGTCCAATCCGGCTTTGATGTAACCTTCGATTACTTTGAGTTGTTTTTGAGAGTTGATTGCTCCTACATCGGTGTTTTTGTCCAATGGGTCGCCAACGACAAGGTTTTCCATACGGTCTTTTAGTTTACGCATTACTTTTTCGTAAACAGACTCTTGGATAAATAATCGCGAACCGGCACAACACACATGCCCTTGGTTAAAGAAAATTCCATTGACTACACCTTCTACAGCTTGGTCTATTGGTGCATCTTCAAAAATGATATTCGCCGCTTTTCCGCCCAGTTCCATGGTGGACTTTTTATGTGTTCCCGCTATGGCTTTCATGATGATTTTTCCGACTCCCGTAGAACCGGTAAAAGCTACCTTGTCCGCATCGGGATGTTCGACCATCATTGCTCCTGTTTTTCCGTAGCCCGTAACGATATTTACCACTCCGTCAGGCAAGCCCGCGTCTTGTATCAACTCTGCTAATTTTAACGCCGTAAGCGGTGTTGTTTCGGCAGGTTTCAGTACCACCGTATTTCCTGCGGCTAACGCCGGGGCTATTTTCCACGCCACCATTAGCATCGGAAAATTCCAAGGGGTGATTTGCACAGCCACACCTAAAGATTTTGGTTTTTTGTTCGGAAAAGCATATTCCAACTTATCCGCCCAACCCGCATAATAGAAAAAATGTGCTGCGGCAAGAGGAATATCAATATCCCTTGCTTCTCTGATGGGTTTACCTCCGTCTAAGGTTTCTATTACAGCAAATTCTCTTGCTCTTTCTTGAATCAACCTTGCTATTCTAAAAATATATTTTCCTCTTTCTTTGCCCGATAGTTTTGACCATACTTGCGTATAAGCTTTTCGAGCAGCTTTAATCGCTAAATCTACATCTTCCTCTCCGGCTTCGGCAACTTCTGCCAATACTTCTTCCGTAGCGGGATTGATGGTTTTAAAATATGTCCCTGACTTTGGTTTTACCCATTTTCCGCCAATAAATAAATCATATTTCTTTTTTATCTTGACGTGAGAGGTGCTTTCCGGTGCCGGAGAAAATTCCCACGATGATTTTAAGTCTAAGCTCATAATTGTAAATATTCTATTTAATTAATCTATCGAAATATAATCTTTCGATGTATAAATACCTGTCCTTTGCTTTATGATTTGCATGATTACATCATTAGCTAAGCTACTCGCTCCAAATCTAAACCATTGGTTGGTTAACCATTTATCTCCTAAAGTTTCTTTTACCAATAACAAATACTGAAGTGCTAATTTGGCGTTGGAAATTCCTCCCGCTGGTTTCATCCCAACCATTTTACCTGTTGCGTAATAATGGTCTTTTATTGCTTCTAACATAACCGATGTAACCGGCAATGTCGCCGCGGGTTTTATTTTTCCGGTAGATGTTTTAATAAAGTCTGCTCCTGCATCAATCGCTATATCGCTTGCCCGTCTTACTTTATCCAGCGTTCCCAATTCTCCTGTTTCCAAAATTACTTTTAGTCGTGCATTGCCACAAGCTTCTTTAACCGTCGCAATTTCATCATAAACATAACCGTAATCCCCTTGGTGAAATCGTCCTCTGCTAATGACCATGTCCACCTCATCGGCTCCGTTATCCACAGCTAGTTTTACGTCCAGCAACTTCACTTCCAAACTAGATTGTCCACTAGGAAAAGCAGTCGCCACGGAAGCCACCTTTACGCCACTTCCCTCCAAAGCTTTTACCGCTGTTTTCACAAAATTAGGATACACACAAACCGCCGCCGTTGTAGGTAAATCCGGATAATCGGTATGCAGATGTTGTGCTTTATAACACATTTGCTTCACCTTATTTTCGGTGTCCGCTCCTTCCAGCGTGGTCAAATCTATCATATTAAGAGCCATCAGCAAGCCCTTCATTTTAGCTTCCTTTTTAAGACTTCTCTTTGTTATTCGTTCTATCCTATCGTTAACTCCCACTTGATC
>JALTUD010000215.1 GCA_027047735.1 Flavobacteriales bacterium
AAAAAAAGGGATACAGCAAAACTGTATCCCTGAAAAAATCAGCTACTTATGAAAAGCAACTATTTATTTGACTACCCCGATACAAAGGTAAGAATTATTTACAGAAAAACAATGAGAAGACGCTAAATAACAATAAATTAACAAATTTTAACCGTTTTTATCGGATAATAAAAACTCGGTTTTATCTATGATAGCAGGTAATGAAATTAGATTAATGGTGTTTTTTGCACATTCTATATCTTTTTTTGTTTTTAACTTGCCGTATATAGAACAAGGTCTACACGGTAGAATATCTTGAGAAACCTGTACGTAATTGCCGTCATTTTGATAAGGCGAGAAACCTAAATTCGGGTGAGTAGAACACCAAATAGAAAGAACTTTAGTACCGACAATAGATGCAAGGTGCATATTACTGCTATCCATAGCAATCATTAAATCAAGTTTTTGAAGCAAATACAATTCTTCTTCCAATGAGAATTTCCCTGCAACGGAATAGCAATTATTATAAATTTTACTCAAGGCTTCCAATTTGTCTTTTTCTTTTTGCCCACCACCAAACAAAACAATACGGTAATTTGGATGTTGTGTAAGCATTTTAATAACTTCCTTAATCTGAGTTGGTGTTAATTCCTTACTCCAATGAGCAGAGTAAGGAGCAAAACCAATTACTTTGTTACGATTGTCAGGGTTTATTTTGTGATAAAAATTTGTAATCTTCTCTTTTTCGGGTATTTTTAAAAAAGCTTTATCGAGAATATTTACCTTTATTCCTGCATTTCTAAACACATCGGCATATCGTTCTCGCGAATGTTTTAGGGGAGGAGTAACAATTTTGGTTTTTAGAGCTTGTTTTTTTTCCTTTCTTCCTTTGTCTATAACAAAAACAGGCGTTCTTTTGACTTGAAAGAATAACCGTAAAAGTTTGGTTCTTAAAACATCGTGTAAGTCTAAAACAACATCAAAGTTTTGTAATGACAGTTCTTTGTAAAGCCGGAACATCCCCAAAGTACCTTCATACTTTTTGTCTTTTAAATCAATCCCTAAAAATGTAAATCTAGGATGAGAATTAAACATTGGTTTAAAAAACTTTCTGGAGAGGAAGGTTATCTCAATATCGGGATGTTGTTCCAAAACAGAATGAATAACAGGAACACTTATTGCAACATCGCCCATGGCAGAAAATCGAATAACCAATATTTTTTTCATAGAAACAAAGTTATACCATTTAAGACCGTTGCAAAACTCATTATACAAAAAATATTCAAGGCTAGAGAAATTTTCTAACTGCAATTATCGTGGTGATAATGAAGATGAAAAAATTTGATAACGCGAAAGCTTGAAGTAGAATGAGTTTCCATTCAGTTTTCAAGTAATATTGCAAGGGGCTTGATTTCTTTTAACGTAGTAAGTTTACATGTCCACGATATGTGTAATTTTTTCCAAACCCGTCTTTTGCTTTAATTTGCCAAATGTAAGTATCCTGTTGAGAATCTTTGCCTTTGTAAGTTCCATCCCAAAAGGTATCTACACCATTTCCTGTGTATAACAATAGTCCCCAACGGTCAAAAATCATAAGTTCTAGTTCTACTATATTATAGGTAACAGCTTTAAAAACATCATTCACACCATCTCCATCCGGAGTGAAAGTATTGGGTGCATAAATATTGGTTACAGCATCCACACGAACAGGTTTCCAGATAGTATCAGTGCAACCGTGAATGGTAGAAACAAGTAGTTCAACCATATAGGTTCCTGTGTCGGCATATTGATGATAAGGAAATTCTATATTGGAAGAATCTCCATCACCAAATTCCCAATGGTAAAATTCTTCCCCGATGGATTGGTTATAGAACTCAAAATCCCGCATATACATATCAATTGTACGATGGTTATAATCAAAATCGGCAATTGGATTATGCCACACCGTAATGTAATCTTGTTGTGTTAAAGTATCTGAACAGCCTAAGTCGTTGGTGCTGACAAGAGTTATATCAAAAGTTATATCATCGGTATTGCTTGTGTTTTCAAAGCAAGAAGTTGGTTTTTCCAATCCTGAGTACGTTCCGTTATTGAAAGTCCATTGCCAACCAATTACATTTGCTGTTTCAGAAGTACTTGTACTTTCAAAATGAATACACGCAATACTGCAAGAATCGACAATGTTGCTGGTAAATGTTGTTGTAGGTTTTTCGTAAACCGTAACGGTAACGTTAGCCGAAGCCTCACAGTTATGATTGGTTGTTCCCGTTAGTTGTACATCATAATCGCCTGCGTTTAGGTAAGTGTGTGTCGGTTCAAAATCCGTTGATGTGTTTCCGTCGTTAAAATCCCATAACCAACTTTGGAAATTATCCGGAGCTCCAACAGTTGAAGTATTCGTAAATACTGTCGGTGGCTCATTTACACAAATTGTATTCGCTGAAAATGAAATAACCGGAACAGGATAGACTGTTACCGGAAGGGTTATATCATCAACACAACCATTATTTGTACTAACAATTAAAGTGATGTTAAAATCCCCGGAAGAGTTATAGTGATGACAAGGATTTTCATCCGAACTGTAAGGGCTTACATCCCCGAAATTAAACACATAAGATGTAATATTATCCGGAGCACCAACGGTTGACAAGTTGGTAAAACAGACATCATCGTATTGACATTCATTTGCAGTTGAAAAAAGTGCGGTTGGAACAGGGTACAGCGTAAGCGGATTACTAACTGTTTTTTGGCATCCGTCGGAGTTGGTAACAGTCAATGAAGGCGAATAATCTCCACTCGTTCCGTAAAGGTGAGAAGGGTTTTGTAAATTGCTTGAAGAGCCGTCATCAAAATTCCACGACCAATCCGTTATTGTTCCTATTGAAGTAGAACTTAAATCTTGAAATTGTACCTCATCGTATAAACATTCATTCTGAACCGCAAAATTAGCAATGGGTTCTGCAGAGTTATAAAGGACTAAATCTTCAGAAAAAGTACAACCGTTAGCATCGGTAACGGTATAAGTATAAGTTCCGCTTGGGAAACCGTTGAGTTGCATTTGGTTACTTCCTGTACTCCATAAAACAGAGTAGTTTGGAGTACCACCGGAAATGTTATCAATAGCCATATCTCCTAGAATAGGAGGTTGTGCACAGACGGCCGGTGTTACATGTGCAGTAGCTAACAATTCTTCCGGTTCGGTGACGGTGATATTTGTCTGAACTAAACAGCCGTTAGCATCAGTAATATCTACCGTATAATCTCCGGCGTGAGCATTTGAATTGACGGATGTTCCGGAAGAACTTGTTTCTGTATAACCATCACTCCATGTATAAGTTAAAGGTTGAGTGCCACCGTGAGCTTGAACGGTAATTTCTCCATCACTGGATTGGTAACAACTTACATCTTGTCCGTTGTAGTCGCTGGTTATATCAATGTTGTCTAAGGTTACTAAATCGAAATTAAAATTCTCAACTCCGTAACATCCTGAACCATAAGAGTAATAAATACTGTGTGCCCCGCTTTGGTTAGAGGTAAAGGTTAATGAAGTAGAAGAGTTGGTAATAGGTTTGTATAATCCATCAATAGCGGGGTCGCCGGTATTATAGTGAATATCAGTTGGAGCGGGATCCCACATCCAACTTACACCATCTGTAGTACTAGGAGCAAAGGTAGCTTCTCCTATGTTGTCCGGGCATATTATTTGTGTAGATAGAGTAGAAGCGAAGTTACTTTGATATACCGTAACTTGTGCAGAGTAATCACAACTGGTAGAACTACCAAAAATATGTAATTTACATCCCAAATCCCATGTTCCGCAATTTACATCAATTCTTCTGTATATTGTGTATGTTCCAGGGGCTGCGTAAGTGTGGCATAATTGAAAATCAGCTACACTAGTTCCGCTTTGTGTGGTTGTAAATCCATCTCCAAAATCCCAGAAAACAGTTGTGTTTTGAGGTACGTCTAATCCTCCTCCGGCTCCTACACAGACTGTCAGAGGATCGGGATTGTTCGGGTCGCATGATGAAGTAGAAGTAAATGGGGTATTAGCTGTACATCCACTTGCTTTTGCTATGTTGGGTAACAATAATGAAAGAAGCAATAAAAGTAGTAGTAAGTTTTTCATTGGCTTAAAAATTTAAGTTAGTAGAATTAAGCTGAAGCGGAGTAACAATAGTATTTGACAATGTATAACTACCCCCAAATGAAGGTGTCGTCATATCTTCAAAATCTAAATTAATTGATGTTGTTGTCAAAGGAAAGTTATGTTCATCTATTGTTTTCTCGTGGTCAGTTTTAGAATTTTGTCCTACATTAAAGAGTAAGGATTCCGCTCCGTTTGGTGTTCGGAGAGAGAATCCTGTGAATACAATATTATTGTTGTCAAGTATTGGAGCAGAAACATCTTCCAATACATTCGAACCATATTTATTTGTCCAAAGTAAATCTCCTTGGTGATTTACTTTTCCTACCATTATTTGGTCTTGTTGACTACCGAAACTTTTGGTTGTACCGGTAAAAATAATGTGGTTTTCGTTTGCTATTACTCCTTTACCATATTCTTTATCGAGTTTTCCATATCTTTTTGACCAAACGATAGAGCCGTTGGTGTCATTTATTTTAGAGATAAACATATCGGTACTCCCGGCATCGTCTTCTGCATAGCCCGTAATAAGAAGTTCATTGTTTGCGTAAGAAGTGGTAATGTTTCTAAAAATCACATTTCCTTCGTTTATTTTTTTAGACCAAATTATTGAACCATTTGTATTGATTTTAAAAAGCAAGTTATAAATTGCATTATCCATGATAGCTTGCCCAATGATACAGTAGTTACCATCAGAAGTTTTAGTAATATCGTATGCAAATGAAGATGTATTATTAGGTAACATCAGTTTTTTTGACCATATCTTGGTTCCGTTTGCGTCTTCTTTGAGTATATACAAGTGTTTAGTTTCCAATGAAGCATTGTAGAATCCGCCCGGAACAAAGTCTGCTATTTTCGTAAAACCAACAACTAGTTTGTTCCCATTTTCAGCAGGAGCAATTGCCCAAGGTTCAACTTCGTTTCCTCCTTCATCGTAGGGGGACGCATTTTGTAAATCTCCGGTTTCGTTCAGGTGCAAATAGATAAGTGACTCACGATTGTTCAAATATCGCTCTGACGATAAATGAATATGTTGATTGCTGTCTAAAAACGCATCGTTTACCACATAAGATTCATTACCGCCGTAAGATTTTCCCCACTGTACGTTACCTTGTTTATCCGTTTGATAAACAAACACTTCTTTTCGAGTAAAATCCGTTGATGATTTTTCTCCCACAACAATAAAACCATCGGTAGATTTAAGTATAATTTTCCCGCGGTCAACACCGCTTGTACCTATTGCTTTTTGAAACTCAAAAGTGGTAAGTAAAATTCCGCTCGTTAGTAGTATGCCGGCTATAATTAATTTCATTGTTTAATTTTTTATTAGTTCAATTACCGATTTAGAATGACATTTTTCTTCTAAAGCGACATATAAGGCAGATAACAAAAATCCCATTCTAAAAATCCCATCGGGGATGCCTGTCATAAAAGAGATGGTAACTACAAAGGCTATCCAAAAAATGGCAACTCGAACCACAAGTAAACTTTTTATTTTAAAAAGCAGTAAAAAGCCAATGGTTGTGTCAGCAATTCCGGAACCGATGATAAAATATTTCACATCATCCGACTTTAAAATATTGTTAGCCAACTCAATGTGTCCGGCATTAAGTCCCCAAATACCTAGAGATGCCAATCCGTGTGACAAAAAGGCAAAAGCCAATCCTATTCGCAACAAATTGAAATAATATTTTCCTTGTTTTTCGTATAAAATTAGAAAAAAAGCATAGAATATCCAAGGGAATCTTCGCATAACTTCCGCAAAGCCAAATATTTTACCTGTTTTACTGTAATAAAACACCAAAGCGGTTAATGCAACTGAAGCTAAGTAGGTTACGGCTAAATAAAGTGTCTTTTCTTTACCGATGTTGAAAAGAATCAGAACAGCAATAATCAAATCAAATGTACCGGCGATATGTAGTAAAACTGTATCTGTAAAAGGCGTAATATTAACAGAGTGAATTAGAGCGGAATGAAGTTTGACACTGGAACTGAAACCTACAGAAACTAACCCATGTCCCAAAAACGCAAAAAACAAAACCCATCTAAAAATAAAGACAGGATTTGCTTTGATATATTGAATTAGATTGTGCATCTAAGTTATAAACGAATTAGAAATAAAAGGGTTGCTTTTGTAGAGCTGTTATTATCCTAAAATTTCTTTAAGTTTTTCTTCCAATTGAGCTCCTCTAAGGTTTGTGGCGATAACTTTGCCTTCTTTGTCAATTAATACCGTATAGGGGATTCCACTGACAGCGTATATTTGTGCGGCTTTTGATTGCCACCCTTTTAAGTCGCTGACGTGGTTAGGCCAAATCAAACCATCTTGTTGAATAGCATTGACCCATCGGTTTTTGTCTTTGTCTAAAGAAACACTATATACGGTAAAGCCTTTGTCTTTGTACTCGTTGTATAATTTAACAACATTTGGATTTTCCATACGGCAAGGACGACACCACGAAGCCCAAAAGTCGATAAGTACTACTTTCCCTCTTAGGCTACTCAAAGCTATTTCTTTTCCGGTAGGAGAAGGAAAACTTAATTCATGTGCTTGCATTCCCGGTTGCAAATTTCCGTTTTGTGGTTGTTGAGCTTGTTGCGGTTGCTTTAATTGTTCGATTCTAGCTTGTACGTTTTTATGAAAAGGTGTATCTTTCATTGTGTTAGCCAAGGCGTGTTCTATTTTAGGAAGGTATTTTTTTTGACTTTCCGGGTCAAATAAATCATTGGCTGCCGCTAAAATTGCAGGTGAGTTTAAATGTTTGTCGATAAAGT
>JALTUD010000216.1 GCA_027047735.1 Flavobacteriales bacterium
AAATACCCGATTCAGAGGAAAAAGCTAAAATAATAGACTTCATCAAAAGCTCAACCAAAGGCATAATGCGAGGAATTTAAAGATATTTTGGGCGTTCCCATTACGGCATAAAACTATTTTTGCGTTCAAACGCAAAAATAGTTTAACGCCGTAATGGTCGGGCTATCACTACTCACTCTTTTTGCCCTCAAGGAGGAGGGCAAAAAGGAGTTCAAACACGCCGTTCTATCCCTAACGCGAGTGAAATTGACGGAGAGAAAGTGAATTTTTGGTTTCTTAGACGATGAATAAAAATTTTGCATAGCACCCGCTATGGAAAATTTTTATGAAGAAGGATAAGGAATCAAAAAACGCTTTATATCGTCAATTTCACTTGCGTTAGGGATACCAATCCCTAACGCAACAAAGAACACCTAAACAAGAAATCAATTAAACTTCATACATTTGTAAAAAAAACTTTTCGAATATGCTTGATTTCTTAACAGCCCCCAATGGTATTTTCTCCACCGTTGTTTATATGCTTCTCAGCTTGTTTTTTCTCATTATCGGACGATGGGCATACCGTTTAGTACATCCGGATATAAATGTCAACGATGAGTTGGTTGAAAAAGACAACTTTGCTTTTGCCGTAGCCAACGTAGGATACCTGTCAGGTGTTTTAATCGCCTTAGGAGGAGCGTTAACGGGGCAAAGTTCAGACAATCTACTCGCCGACATTCTCGATTTTTCATTATATGCCGGATTAAGCATCGTGTTATTGAATTTAAGCATCCTAATCAACGACCGCTTTATCCTTCGCGGAATTAATTTAAAACACGAGCTAACAAAAAACCAAAACACAGGAGTTGGAGTCTTAGACGCGTCAGTGTCCATAGCAACAGGATTAATTATATACGGAGCAGTATCCGGCGACAGTTTGCACGATACGGTTAACGGGTCATTGAGTACAATTGTATTTTGGTTAATAGGAATGGCATTGTTTGTCCTTTCAACATTCGTCTATAACCTAATTTTAAAATTTGACCTTTTAGAAGAACTAAAAAGAAATAATTTAGCCGTTGCTATCGCTTATTCAGGAGTAATTATTTCCATTGCTAATTTAGTAAGAAATGGAACGCAAGGCGACTTTATTTCGTGGGAGTCATCAGCATCATCAATTCTATATAACTCTATTATAGCTTTAACAGCACTTCCATTTGTGCGTATTTTGGCAGATAAATTATTATTACCCGGACAAAAACTAACCGATG
Source organism: Flavobacteriales bacterium (assembly GCA_027047735.1). Classification (GTDB taxonomy): domain Bacteria; phylum Bacteroidota; class Bacteroidia; order Flavobacteriales_D; family Parvicellaceae; genus S010-51. The sequence goes on from JALTUD010000216.1 coordinate 1,251, forward strand.
AATTAGTTCATCAAAAAGTTCCAAACATCGGAGCCGGTTTAGTCGAAGCCTTTGCTTACATCGCCTGTTCTATTTTATTAGATTGGACACTTTAATTACTGCCCGTGTTAACAAAAATATTATCGAATAGATTTAATGTAATAAGAGTGCTGTTGAGTATTCTTTTGTTGGTACTCATCTCCTTTTTGATATGGGCATCCTTCCGTGGCTTTGATTTTTCGGACGAAAGTTACTATCACATTGGTTTTTGGAAAGATAATCTTGAACCTCCATATACAGTCATTTTTTTTCATAGAATTTACAATACCCTTTTCGGATTATTTGGTTTTACTTTTGTCCAAAATAGAATATTGGGTGTTTTCTTATTGTTGTTTTCATCTATGCTTTTGGGGTATTCCGTAGCCCTCTATTTTAAACTCAAAGATGCAGTAACAGCTACTTTGTTTTCTGCGGTTTTAAGCTTTTTAGGTTATGTTATTTTCCCGATGGGAACATCTTACAATTTGTTTTCTGTTGTATTTATAACGCTTACTACAGCTTTAAGCTTTCTTTCATTTAGAAAGAACAATCTGTATTATGCTCCTATCATTGGTTTTCTTACCGTATTGATTGTACTGAATAAATTTACCAACCTACTTTATCTCTTTTATTTTTTCGCAGGATTAGGAGTATTAGATAACTATAAGAAGAAAAAAAATATACTGTTTTACATTAAGTTTAAAGCACTAGCCCTTATCGGAGTATGTATGGGTTTATTGGTTGTGTTTGATTCGGTAGAGGAACTCATCCAAAAGTTTGAAGGGTTTAAACAAGGCTTATCTTTTAGTGCCGACCATAGTTTACTTGATATGGTACAAAAATTTTGGGAGGATTTTTTGGAACAAATTCAATATTTGTTGTATCTCATCCCTTTTGCGGTGTTCATATTCTATTTTAAGAAAAAACAACCATTAAAATCGATAACTTTTTCTATGAGTTATTTAGGCTTTATGTTTGTGCTTTTTTTTCTGTTTCATCTCTTTCTTTCCAAAAGTTATATTTTCAGTTTTTATTTTATTTCACTGGGGGTTATTCTGTTCATTCTTTACTACGAAGAAAACCTGCCTTCTGCAAAAATACTAGCTTTAGTGCTTTTTATATTGGGTATTCCTTTTGTCGGAAGTGCAGGAACCAATAATTCACTATTCATTCAATCATTGCTATATGGAAGTTTTATAGGAGTAGGATTAATAATTCTGATAGATAAGGTGAAAAGCAACAACCTGAAGTCATTGATGATACTTGTTCTCTCTTTAACTGCAACTCTGCAAATCATTTATAATAAATTGTATCATTCATACCGTGTTGGGAACTTATTGGAACAAACAGAAGAAGTAACAGGGAATCATTATTTGCAAAATCTATTTGTAGATACAAACACAAAACAAATGATTGACTCACTGCAAGTGTATAAAAACCATCCTTCCGAAGCAGTATTTGTTACAGCACCTCAATTAGGTGTTTGTTTGATTGTTGAAAAACCGCCCGTCTTATTAGATTGGATAGATGAAAGTAATTATCATTTTATATCCCCAAAACTAACTCATGTTCATGGGCTAAAAGATAAAAATATCTTATTCTTTTTACCGCATACAAAAGAACAACCCAAAATTATTGAACAATTAATAAAGATTAAAGCTCTCAATTTTGAAAAAGATTATCACCGTACTTCAAGAATAGAACTCAAAAACAGAACAACAATCCAACAAATTGATGTCTTTGAAAAAGTAAAGAATGAAAGCAAATAACCCTTCCATAGTTCTAAAAACAGCTCTGTTTGCGACCGGTATCAGTGGTATTGTTGCAGAGTATATTCTTTCTACATTGGCTTCCTATTTTATAGGAAATGCCGTAGTTCAATTTGCTCTGATTGTTTCTACCATGTTATTCTCAATGGGAGCCGGTAGCCGTTTAAGTAAATATATAAACAAAGATTTACTTGCTCACTTTATCTACATCGAGTTAATGCTCTCTTTTTTGGTTTCTTTCTGTGCCTTAATGGTATATATCGGATACGGGAGATACACTCCCGTGCTTATTTATGTGTTAGCAATATGTGTAGGTGTATTAATCGGACTCGAAATACCTTTGGTTACACGGTTAAATAATGAATTTGAAGAATTAAAAGTCAATATTGCATCCGTTTTGGAAAAGGACTATTATGGTAGTCTTGTGGGAGGTTTATTTTTCGCCTTTATCGGAATACCGTATTTGGGATTGACTTACACCCCCTTTGCTTTGGGAACTCTGAATTTTATCGTTGCTTTTTGGTTGTTTTATCATTTAAGAAAAAGCATACCGAAGCAACAACAGAGTCGCCTTTCTTTATGGTTTGGAATTGTAGGAGTAATCATCATAACAGGTCTAATTTTTGCTCAGCCTATCGTGCAATATGGTGACCAACAAAAGTACCGCGATAAAATCATTTATCAAGAAGAAACTCCCTACCAAAAAATCACTCTTACTCAATGGAAGGACAATTATTCATTATTTATCAATGGAAATCTTCAACTGTCTTCTTTTGACGAGTTTATGTACCACGAAGTCTTGGTTCACCCCGTTATGCAAATCCTTCAACAACGTAAAAATATCTTAATTTTAGGAGGAGGAGACGGTTGTGCCGTTCGCGAAGTGTTAAAATACCCCGATGTAGAGCAGGTTACCCTCGTGGATTTAGATCCGGCAATGACACGCTTAGCTCAAACCAACCCTGTGTTCATCAAAATGAATCAAGGAGCCTTAAATAATCCTAAAGTGCAAATTGTCCATCAAGATGCCTTTCAATTTATTGAACAAAGCAAACAACTTTACGATGCTGTTATTATTGATTTACCCGACCCCAATAATATAGATTTGAATAAGTTATATACACGAGAATTTTATTTTTTATGTCAAAAAAAGCTTACTCCGAACGGGTTACTGATTACTCAAGCAGGAAGTCCGTATTACGCAACCAAAGCCTTTTATTGCATCGAAAAAACGATGCAACAATCAGGATTAAACACCTTGCCCTTACATACTCAAATTCTCACCATGGGAGAATGGGGGTGGATAATCGGAGCTCAAAATAAAACGGCAAACCAACTCAAACAAGAATTAAAAACTATTCCTATAGATACCCTATCACTAAAATGGCTAACTCCTGAAGCCACACAATCTCTTTATCGCTTCGGAAAACCCTTGTCTGACACTTCCGATATAAAAGTAAATACCATGTTTTCTCCCGTGCTGTATCGTTACTATAAGTCAGGAAATTGGGAAATATATTAGCATTTGGTAATCTTATTCACAGTGCGATTAATAAAACTTTATTTTTTTGATTTTTACTTAACCTGCATATTTTATTATCTTTGTTAGTTAACTTTAGCAAAGGGGTATTAAAAACCAATAAAAATTGAATATATTTTATCACATAGGAGGCTATTTCCTGCTCATGAAGTCGCTCTTTACCAAACCCGAGAAAATTTCGGTGTATTGGGATCGAACATTGGACGAAATTATAGCACTCGGAATAAAATCACTCGGTATTGTGGTGATTATGTCTTTTTTTATGGGGAGTGTATTGGTCATACAAACCGCGACGGCAATCGACTCTCCGTTAATACCGAGATATACAGTAGGATTTACCTTAAAACAATCCATTATTTTAGAGTTTTCCCCAACCATTATGTCCTTGATATTAGCCGGAAAAATCGGGTCAAATATTGCCTCCGAATTGGGGACAATGCGAGTAACGGAACAAATCGATGCGTTAGAAATCATGGGAGTTAACTCCGCCGGTTACTTAATCAGTCCCAAAATAATAGGGCTAATGATGATTTTCCCCATCGTTGTTATTTTTAGTATGTTTTTCGGGTTTTTAGGAGGAGGTTTTATTGCTTATACAACCGATTTGGTTTCCATCGAAGATTTTCTTTTTGGTATAAGAGTTTTTTCGGGAGATAATGGGTTTATGATATTTTATGCCTTGTTTAAATCTATTGTTTTCGCTTTTATTATCACCTCCGTTTCCAGTTATTTCGGGTATAATGCAAGAGGCGGAGCATTGGAAGTCGGGAAAGCAAGTACCGACGCGGTCGTTTACAGTAGTATTATCATACTGTTCTCAAATGTACTGATAACACAATTACTTTTAATCCCTTGATAGAGATAAAAAACATATCCAAATCCTTTAATGGCGTACAAATACTACACGATGTTTCGTGTGTGTTTGAAACCGGAAAAACCAATTTAATCATAGGGCAAAGTGGTTCGGGTAAATCCGTACTTACCAAATGTATAGTCGGTTTGATAGAACCGGATACAGGTGAAGTGCTTTACGACGGGAGAAACTTTCTGGCACTAAAGAAAAAAGAGAAAAAAGAAATTCGTAAAGAAATCGGAATGCTTTTTCAAGGAAGTGCACTTTTCGATTCTTTGACTGTGGTCGAAAACGTAATGTTTCCGCTCAAAATGTTTTCCAATATGACCAAAAAAGAAATGTTGGAAAGAGCAAACTTTTGTTTGGAACGCGTGAACATCATCGGCAAAAATGATTTATACCCTGCCGAAACCAGTGGAGGGATGCAAAAAAGAATAGCCATAGCAAGAGCAATCGTAATGAATCCCAAATACCTGTTTTGCGATGAGCCCAATTCAGGATTAGACCCGGTAACTTCAATTTTGATAGATAATCTGATAAAAGACCTTACCGAAGAATACGATATGACCACCATTGTTATTACGCACGATATGAATTCGGTATTAGAAATCGGAGACAATATAATGTTTCTAAATCAAGGACATAACCATTGGACAGGGAACAAAGAAACCATACTCACGACCGATAATAAAGAAGTAAACGATTTTGTTTACGTCTCTAAATTTTTAAAACAAATCAAAAACAAAATAAAAAATGATTAACGGATTAGCTCATGCACATTCAGGCTTACGATGGATGTTAATACTTTCGCTTGTATATGCAATATATGTAGCATTTACCAAAAAAGGCAACGGAAAATTTGAAGCAAAAGACAAAACACTATTTCTAGCCACCTTTATCCTCTCGCACATTCAACTGTTGTTGGGGATAGTTCTCTATATTATGGAAGAAAAATACAGAGGGTTTTCACATATGAAAGACGCTTACTCCCGTTTTTTCGCAGTAGAACACACCTTAGGGATGCTTATCGCAATTGCATTGATAACCGTAGGGTATCTTAAAACAAAAAAGATAACAGATGATTCAGCCATATTCGCACGTATCGGGAAATTTTACCTTATAGCTCTGTTAATCATACTTGTGTCCATCCCTTGGCCGTTTCGAGAAGCCTTACATGGACATTGGTTTTAGAAAAGTAGATTTTGGGCGTTCCCATTACGGCATAAAAAAGTGGTTTCGTTGCACTATACCACTTTTTCACGCCGTAAAGGTCGGGCTATCACTACTCACTCTTTTGGTTTGCATATATGCAACAAACCAAAAGGAGTTCAAACACGCCGTTCTATCCCTAACACAGTTGAAATAAGTGCAAAGAAAATGGAATTTAGTATTCTTAGACGATGAATATTTTCTTTGCATAGCACCCGCTATGGAAATAAAATATGAAGAAGTATAAGGA
>JALTUD010000217.1 GCA_027047735.1 Flavobacteriales bacterium
CATGCGTTAGGGATAGAACGGCGTGTTTGAGCTCTTTTTTTGCTTGCTTGCTGTTTGCAAGCAAAAAAAAGCGAGTAGTGATAGCCCGACCATTACAGCGTTAAAAAGTGGTGTAGTGCAACGAAACTACTTTTTTATGCTGTAATGGGAACGCCCTAAAATTTATATACGCCTTTTTCTATTAGCTTATTCAGACTGGTTCTTTCGCCTTTGTAGAATACAAGTATGAACGCATCTTTGTCGCCTACTTTTCTTGCTTTATCTACTACTTTTTGTGCTTTTTCAAAAGTTTCGTAATTTCCTAATCTAAAACGAGTTATTCCATCGGTTGACTGTACTTTGGTTAACTTTCCGAACTTTTTCCATCGTTTGGTGTTGAAATTATCGGGATTCATAAATGCTCCTACTTGCACTTGAAAATAAACGTCCTCTACAGGTTGTTTGCCGTAACGCTCTACAAATAAATCGAAATTTTCTCGAACAGATAAGTCCATTTTGGGTTTGGAAGTTGTATTGCGTTCATCTTCTATGATAAAGATTATATCTTCTATATGCTCTGTATATTCCGTTTGATTACGAGTGTCAATGGTGATTGTTTTGCTGGTTTCCGCATCAAGTTTGAAGGTAATTTCATATTCTTCGCCCAAATTCAAATAAAACTGATATTTCCCAGCCTCGGCATCCGAACGAAATGAGCCTCTGTCCTCTCCTGCTTTGTTTTTCACCGTAATGATACAGTTTTCCGGTATAATATTTCCTTTTACTAACACCACGGGCTTACTGTGCAAGACTTCACTCGCATCTACTTCATAAATATCTGACTGCCCTTTTCCGCCGGGACGAGTAGATGAAAAATAGGCATTTCCTCCCCCTGTTACAAAGAAAAATAGATCATGAGCCGTAGTATTGAGCGGATAACCGATATTTCTTGGTTTTAAATATTCTCCTTCCCCTACAATTCTGGATTCAAAAATATCGAATCCTCCCATGGAATTATGTCCCTTGGAACAGAAGTTAAAACTTATTCCGTCTGAATAAATGAACGGGGAATCATCATCGTATTTTGTATTGATTGTTTCGCCCATATTTTTGGGTTCACTCCATTCACCATTAGGTAATTTATGAATAATATACAAATCGACTCCTCCAATTCCTCCGGGTCTGTCGCTTGAGAAAATAGCTGTTTTTCCGTTAGGCGATACACTGATACTTCCCTCCCAATACTCGGAATTTACAGGCAATTCCTCCATTTCACTCCATCCGTCTTTGGTTTTCTTTACAAAAAATAAATCTCCTGAACTGAATTTTGTGTCTCTGTAAATATATAAAATCTGTCCATCGGAAGACATAGCTACCGTAGCTTCGTTTCTTTTTGAATTTATTTCTCCTTTTATGGGTTGTGGCAAATCCCATTTTCCATTGTATTTTCGGGTGATAAACACATCTTCATAATATTTACCGTCCCCTGTTTCTTCCGAAAATTCATTCATTCTTCCTCCGGTACTTCGCACTCCTCTGTAGGTGAACGCCATCATGGTTTCATCGGCATTTAAAACGGGGCTATATTCGTTGTTTATTGAATTTATCGGCTGACCTAAATTTTTGATTTCCAAATCTAATTTATTAGCCATTAATTCCTTTCCGTTTTTGCATTGTTCTATCAAGTGCGGTATTTCTTTTTTTAATTCCTCATCGGTGCTTTTATCATTTTGAACTATTGTAAAAAGTTCTATAGCTTTATCAAATTCGTAATTTAAGGCGTGGGCTCTGGCTAAATAGAAGTTATAATTTTTCGGCTTTTTTTTGTTGCCCTGCAATGATTTGAAATCTTCTAAAGCTTGTACGGCATCATTCAATTCTAAATTACAGATTCCTTTTTTAAACTTGTATTCGCTAACCTTAGGAAAATCACTTGCTAGTTGTGCATACAACGGCAGGGCATCAAAATAATCTTTTATAGAAAAAAAATGTTCTGCATCGGTAAAGTTATACTCTTTCCCTCTTGATTGGTATTGAGCATAGACAGTAAATTGAACACTATATAAAACGATAAAGGTAATCAAAATTTTACTTTGAAATAGAGTCATTTTTTCTTATTTTAATAAAATTCAAAGGTAAACAAGCATTAAATATTGTTTTTAATATATCGGTAATTAACTATAATTTAACACACTTACTTTTACATATCATAGTAATAATTATTCAAATTGGTGCGAAATCCGATTTGCCAGAATGATTCAAATTTTAATATCGGATTTTCGCTTAACGAAGAGGTTACCAACTCATTTCTATAATTATATTTACTAAACAATTGCATATTGGTTTTTCGGTTAAACAAATAGCCTACTTCTATTCCCGAATAATTTACTTTACTACGGAAAATCCCCTCTTGCGGTAAATCATTCGCCAATAAAACATTTGTTCCTAATCCTGCTGACGAGTAATATTTTTTTGAATAGAATAAGGTTTCAAAATTCACAAAATAACGTTCCTTTTCAAAGTGAGCCAACACTAAAAACTCATTAAAGCCTGCTCCCAACGGATGAGCCAATTCCTGATTATCATGTGTATAATTTTCAAGCAATCCACTTGTTGACCGCGTGTAAGCAAAATCCGAAACCGTATTATATTCTATCTGTACCCAAGAGTTCTTTAGTCCTTTTATACGCAACCACTTCCCTCCTATCTGAAAACCGTTTTTATTGACATCGTCTTGCATATATTGTCCGTAAATCACAAGTTGTTTAAACAATGAAACTTTAACGTTTACTCCTAACAAACTGTTATTTACCCCATTCAATCCATTTAGTAAGGTTGGCACACCAATTACCGGCAAATAAAAATCATAAGGCAAAGCCACCATTCCTTTATTTTCTTCATAGTTTTTGTAAATTGCTCCTTCAAACAAACCTATTTGCAAATGAGAATTAACCGCATAAGATAAATAATGAAAAGCACCTGCTTTTCGCTTAAATAACGCTTCTGCCGAATGAGTTGCAGGTATTCTAATTCTATTTTGCATCCACGTATTCAAACTTTGATAGTGTAATTTCCCTTTAAACAAACGCAACGACAAATTAAAAAACGGAACAGGACTCATATTGTCCGACAACAAAAGCGAACGATAACCATCACCAATAAAATGCTTTCCCCTACCAAACTGCAAGTTCACTTGTTTTGAAGGCGAAAAACTAGCCACACCGCTCGACATAGTTGCATCGTACCCTCTTCCTTTAAAAGGTTTAGAACGTCCAATTCCCAAAGAAGTTTGTTTTGCACCGGCTATGCTATCCAAATAAACAGGATAAAACTGTTGGGTTTCATAAACTCTGGTTTCAAACGAAAAATTACGTGTAATATCTCCCGCCACACGGACTCCCCTAACATTCGACGATATTTTAAGCAAGGTGTCTTCTACACGCGTTTTTCCATACGTGAAATTAAACAGCGGGTCAGCAACCAAACGTACATCTTTCTCCTCTACCGAAAGCAAATTTTTCTGAAACAGTTTTTCCGTAAACGCATAGTAATACTTCCCCGTATCGTTATAAACCGGTGCGTAAAACGTAGGCGAAACAAACGTTTGAACCGAAGGTCGAACCGCCGAATGAAAATATGCTCCACTATCAGAAGACAAAACCTGCATCTCCAATTGTTGCGTCAAATTATAATTCATCGGCAAATTCAAATGTTGAGCATACGTCATCTCTCCACAAAAAATCGTAGCAAAAAGAACAAGGAAAAAGCTTCTATTTAAACGCATAATTCTTATTATTTGGGCGTTCCCCTCATTTGCTAAAGATACATATCGCTCACGCGAAACGTATCTTTAGAAAATGAGGGTCGGGCTATCACTACTCACTCTTTTGGTTTGCATATATGCAACAAACCAAAAGGAGTTCAAACACGCCGTTCTATCCCTAACGTGGAATGAAATAAGTGCAATAAAGTGGAATTTGTAGTTCTCAGACGATGAATATTTTCTTTGCATAGCCCCAGCTATGGAAATAAAATATGAAGAAGTATGAGGGCGACAAAAACGCTTTATGTGCTTACTTTCATTTCATGTTAGGGATAAAATCCCTAACGCGAGACTAATCTTTTTTCAGACCTAGTAGGTTTTCAAAACCTACTAGGTCTCAGTGAAATGAGCGGTAAGAAAATGAATTTTAGTTTTCTCACACCAAAAAATATCAGCCTCAAGCAAAAGTCGATAACTTTTCTTCCAATACTTTAATCTTAGCCAAAGCATCTGCTTTTTTCTTTTTCTCCAATTCTACTACCTTTTCAGGGGCATTGTTAACAAACCGTTCGTTACTCAATTTCTTTTCTACAATTCGCAAAGAACCTTGCACATATTCCAATTCCTCTTTTAGTTTTTTAATTTCAGCTTCAATATCAATATCTTCGCTAAACGGAATAAAATATTCATTTGTTTTCACCAAAAACGAAAACGCATTGGCTACCTTATCGGCAACATATTCAAATGAACTTAAATTCCCAATTTTAGCAATAACAGAATCGAAAGTTTTTGCTCCTTTTTCATTGTCTATCACTTGCAACTCCAAGGCTATTTTATTTGCGATGTTTTTTTCTTTCCTAATCGTTCTGATGTTGGAAATAACCTCCGTTGCTTCATTAAATTGATTCAATAAATCATCATTAACAACTCCAACTTCCGGCCATTCTTTCACCATAATACAATCTTCCTCCGGACGTTCTCCTATCAAGTGCCAAATTTCTTCAGAAACAAACGGCGTAAACGGATGCATAATTTTCAACAAACTCTCAAAAAATGAAATGGTTTGTTGATAAGTCTTGGCATCAATCGGTTGTTGATAGGCCGGTTTTACCATTTCCAAATACCAAGAACAGAAATCGTCCCACACCAATTTGTAGGTAGTCATCAAGGCTTCCGATATTCTGAACTTATCATACGAATCGTTAAGGTCTTTTAACTCTTTATTGAGTTTTGAGGCAAACCATTCCGTTGCTACTTTTGCGTATTCGGGTTGTTCTATATCTTCTTTTACTTCCCAGCTTTTCACCAATCGGAACGCATTCCAAACTTTATTGGTAAAGTTTCGTCCTTGTTCGCATTGACTGCTATCAAAAGGCAAATCGTTTCCGGCAGGCGAACTCAATAACATTCCTACACGTACACCGTCTGCTCCGTATTTTTCAATCAATTCAATAGGGTCAGGGCTATTTCCCAAAGACTTAGACATTTTACGACCTAATTTATCGCGTACAATCCCTGTGAAATAAACATTTTTAAAAGGTTTTTCTTTTCGGTACTCATAGCCCGCCATTATCATTCTAGCTACCCAAAAGAACATAATTTCAGGTGCGGTAACCAAATCATCGGTTGGGTAATAATAATCAACTTCTTTTTTATCGTCGTCTTGTTTAAAGCCGTTAAATACGGAAATCGGCCATAACCACGATGAGAACCAAGTATCCAATACGTCTTCATCTTGCTTTAAATCGGCTTCGGTTAATTGTTTTCCTGTTTTTTCCGATGCTTTTTTTACTGCTTCTTCCAAAGAATGAGCTACTACAAAGTCATCTTTACGCGTACCGTAATAATATGCGGGAATTTGATGTCCCCACCATAATTGACGAGAAATACACCAATCTTTGATGTTTTCCATCCAATTTCTGTACGAGTTTTTAAACTTCTCAGGATGAAACTTGATGTTATCGTTCATCACATTTTCCAAAGCGGGTTTTGCTAAATTTTCGGTACTGCAAAACCATTGTAAGGATAATTTCGGCTCTACAACAGCATCTGTACGCTCTGAAAAACCAATTTTGTTGATATGGTCTTCCGTTTTTACCAAATAGCCGTTTTCGTCCAAATCTTTTTCTATTTGCTTACGCACTTCAAAACGGTCTTTACCGACGTATAACTTACCGTTTTCGTTAATGGTTCCGTCATCATTTAAGATGTCGATTACTTCTAAATCGTATTTTATTCCTAAATTGTAATCGTTAGGATCGTGTGCCGGTGTTATTTTCAAGCAACCTGTTCCAAACTCTGTATCCACATATTCATCAAAGATGATAGGTACTACTCTATTGACTAAAGGTACTATTGCTTTTTTCCCTTTTAAATGTTGGTATCGTTCATCATTTGGGTTAACGCAAATAGCAGTATCTCCCAAAAGCGTTTCCGGACGCGTTGTTGCTATGGTCAACCATTCATCTTCCGTTCCTTCAATTTTATAACGGATGTAATATAGTTTTGAATTGACCTCTTTGTGATTCACTTCTTCATCACTTAAAGCAGTTTGTGCCTGCGGATCCCAATTTATCATACGAACTCCACGATAAATTAATCCTTTTTCATATAAATCGTTAAAAACCCAAATTACACTTTCGTAGTAATCTTTATCCATCGTGAAACGGGTTCTGTCCCAGTCGCAAGATGCTCCCAATTTTTTAAGCTGTTCGAGGATAATTCCGCCGTGTTTTTCTGTCCAATCCCACGCGTGTTGCAAAAATTCTTCTCTTGTCAACTCCGATTTATCAATCCCTTCGCTTTTTAGTTTGGCTACTACTTTTGCTTCGGTAGCAATAGAAGCGTGATCGGTACCTGGTACCCAACAAGCATTTTTTCCCAACATACGAGCTCTACGCACCAATACGTCTTGTATGGTATTGTTTAACATGTGTCCCATGTGCAAAACTCCCGTAACATTTGGTGGCGGAATAACTACGGTATAAGGTTCTCTTTCATCCGGTACAGATTTAAAAAAACCGTTGTCCATCCAGTATTTATACCATTTGTTTTCTGTTTTGCTTGAGTCGTATATTTTTGGTATTTCCATTTCTTTGTTTTGTCTTT
>JALTUD010000218.1 GCA_027047735.1 Flavobacteriales bacterium
TTTGATTCCTTATCCTTCTTCATAAAATTTTTCCATAGCTGGGGCTATGCAAAATTTTTATTCATCGTCTAAGAAACCAAAAATTCACTTTCTATTCGCCAATTTCGCTCGCGTTAGGGATAGAAGTGGCATCCTTTTGGGTTGTTGCATTGCAACCCAAAAGATATAACGGATAGCCCGACCCTCATTTGCACAAACAACGTTTCGCGAGAGCGATATGTTGTTTGTGCAAATGAGGGGAACGCCCTAAATCAAACCTAAGCAAATTTTTAAGCGAATTATTTTTTTTGCCGATTGGTAGATTTGTTGTTTGTATGTTTCGTTTTTATGCATTTCGTTGAGTATTTCAGAAAGGTCTTGTTCTTCATTTACGGGCATCAGCAACATATCGCAACCGGCTTTTGTGGCTTTCACTCCGCTGTTTTTAATTTGTGCTACGCCTCCCATATTCATAGCATCGGTAATGATTAATCCATTGAATCCCAATTCGTTTTTGAGTAGGTCGGTAACGATTCTTTTGGAGCAGGTGGCAGGGAGATTATCGGTTGAATAGACGGGATTATTTTTTACGGCTATGTGTCCGACCATAATGGAAATTACACCGTTTTTAATAATGGGAATATAGTTGTTGACTTCTTTCATTTCTCCATCAATATACACGAGTTGTTTGTGCGTGTCGCCTTTGACGTAGCCGTGTCCGGGAAAATGTTTGGCTGTGGCTATGATGTTGTTTTCCTGCGTGGTAGTAATGAATTGGTTGGCGAAAAGAGTTACGGTATCTGTGTTTAGTCCAAAGCTACGGTTGCTCACGGTTTTATTGGGAGAAGCATCGATAACCGGTGCGAAGTTTTGTGTGATTCCGATGGTATGTAAGTCATTGGAAATGGTTTGTGCGACTTTGGTAACTTCTTCTATGGTTTTGATTTGGTTGGTTTTGGGAACAGGGGTGCTTTCTTTTATCTTGTATTTGATTAAAGTAGGTTCGGCATCGGCACTAAAGATGGGAGGGAGAACCTTGTTGGCTTTGCATACGCTGTCTATCTTTTTTCGGAGTTCAATAAAAGAATCCATAGTTCCGTTAAGGAGTAAAACGCCTCCGAGGTAACCTTTTTGAGCTAAGTCTAAGACATGTTCGGTAGGTTTACCGTGTTTACCAACCGAAGGAACAAGCAATTGACCAACGATTAAAGTGTCGTTAAGTTCATTAAATATTGCATCTGTTTGTATGCGAAGCAGTTGGTCTTGTGAGAAGAAATCTTTTAGTTTATATTCTTGTGCTGTTCCTTGTAAAAAAAGAAAGAAAGCTGTGAGTAGGAATAGGTTGTTCATGAGTGTTTAGTTTTCAAAATCAGGATAAAGAAGGTATTTTTTTCTTGTGTTTTTGAAGTCGGAAAGGTCTTTTTGCCAATAATTTTCAATTTCTTCTACTGTTTTTCCCTCGCGAATCATTTTTTGAATGTTTTTGTCTCCGGATAGAAGATTGAAAAAACCGTTTTTCAAGAAAAACTCATCTTTGTTTGGAGTTTGATTATACATAGCGATTAACCATTGAATGTAGAATTTGCCGAGTTTCGGCATTTCATTGTTTCCAAATTCCCGGAGGTCATAGCCATAACACTTTTTTCCTTCGTGTTTGGGGTGTTTAGCACCGAAAGTTGGTTGGGGAGTGAATGAAAAATCAGTAGGAGGGATGTAAGGCGAACCGAAAACTTGAAAAGGAAAAGGAGTGCCTCTTCCTACGCTGACATTTGTTCCTTCAAATAAACAAAGAGAAGGGTAGAGGTAGATGCTACTCATATTCGGTAAATTGGGAGAAGGTGGAATAGGTAGTTTGTATTTCGTGTTGTGCGTGTATTCTTTACATTTGATAATGGTTAGTTGTGTTTGTACACTGTTTTTTAGCCACTTTTCTCCGTTAATCATTTGTGCGTACTCGCCTATGGTCATTCCATGTACGATAGGAACGGGATGCATGCCGACAAAGGATTTGTTTTCCGGTTTGAGAACGGGACCATCTACATAAAAACCGTTAGGATTGGGGCGGTCTAAAATAAGTAAAGGGATATTGTTTTCGGCACAAGCTTCCATAACGTAGTGCATCGTGCTGATATAGGTGTAAAATCGAGCACCAACATCTTGAATATCAAAAATAACAATATCGACATCTTTTAGTTTTTCGGCTGAGGGCTTTCTGTTTTTTCGACCATACAACGAGAGAATGGGAATGCCGGTTTGGGTGTCTTTGGCGTCCTTTACTTTTTCGCCGGCATCGGCTTTTCCTCTAAAACCGTGTTCGGGAGCGAAAACTTTAATAATGTTGATGTGCAATTTCAATAAAGAATCAACCAAGTGTGTTGAACCGATAACGCTGGTAGGGTTCGCAACAAGGGCTACTCTTTTGTTCTTTAAAAGCGGTAAATATAAATCGGTTTGTTCCGCTCCTGTTTGCAGTTGCGTCCAAAAGGAAGGGATAAAAAACAGTAAGAAAAAATAGATTAAGGCGTATCTCATAAAAAAATAACTAATTTTGGTGCAAATTAAACTAAAACTAATTGAATACTGCACTCTACATAGCAAAAAGAATGCTAGAAAATAAAGGGGGTACCCAAAACAGGTCAAAGCCCATTGTTTTTTTAGCTATTGCGGGAATAACTTTAGGAATATCGGTGATGATTCTTTCTATTTCTATCGCATCGGGATTTCAGAAAGAAGTACGTGAAAAAATTGTTGGTTTTGGTTCGCATATTCAAATAAGCAGTTCTTATAGCAATGTTTCGTTTGAGTCCTCTCCGTTGTTGGTGTCGGAAATAGATACTGCTGAAATAAGAAGCGACAAAAAGGTGAAAAGTGTGCAAGTATTTGCATACAAACCGGCTATTATACAGTCTAAAAACAAAAGGGAAAAAGACGGTAAGATTATAAGGGATATACAAGGGGTAGTATTTAAAGGAATAGGGGCGGATTTTAATTCTTCTTTTTTTTCGACTCATTTAATAAAAGGTAAAGTGCCAAAGTATTCCGAGGATTTGGTAAGTGATAGTATTTTAGTTTCAAAAAGTATAGCCGATAAATTAAATGTGAAAACCGGTGAAAAAGTAGCGGTTTTTTTTATCAAAGAAACAGGACCTCAACAGCGAAATTTTATTGTTTCGGGTATTTATGAAACAGGATTGGAAGATTTTGACAAGCAATTTTGTTTTGTGGACATCAATCAAATCAGAAGGTTAAACAATTGGGGGATTAGTGCTCATTTAAGGGTGAATGAGAATTGTGAATACAACTACGTTGTACTTGAAGCTTTAGCTCGCGGAGGAAATAAAAATTACCGTTATCAATGGGGAGATAAGGAATTTAGTGCGGAAAATAAACAAATACTTTGTCCTATAAAAGACACTGTAATACGCGTTGTTGTTTCCGATTTTGAAGCAATGGGATATTTAGAGCCTTTAGAGATGCAGTCGATACCCGATACGGCGTGGTTGACGATTAAAGTGTCTGGGGATGAAAATATTAAATGCAATTGCCGGACAGAAGAAGAATCTTTGCAAGCAGATTATATAAACGATAGTACCACTCAATTTATAAAAGACGGGGTGACTTTTACGACTGTTTTACGAACGTCGGGAGGCAGTTCGAATCATTATAGCGGAGGAATAGAGGTTTTGTTGAATGATTTTGAGCAATTGAGTAACGGAGAGGAGGTAATAGAAAACTACATCAGTCCCATCTACAACGTAACGACCATTGTTCAGCAAAACGAAGAAATATTCAATTGGTTGAATATGTTGGATATGAACGTCTATATCATTTTAGGATTAATGATTTTGGTTGCTATTGTAAATATGACTTCCGCTCTTTTGGTTTTGATTTTAGAAAAAACAAGAACGATAGGGATACTAAAAGCTCTTGGGGCGGACGATTGGATGGTGCAGAAGATTTTTGTTTACAATGGAGCTTTTTTGATATTGAAAGGAATTATCTATGGAAATTTATTGGCTTTTGCTGTTATTTTTTTACAAAATGAATTTCATTTCCTTACCTTACCGCAAGAGAATTACTATGTGAGTGTAGTACCTATGGATTTTCCTGTAATGTCTATTATTATTGTCAATGTTTTGGCTTTTGTTGTGTGTTATTTGGCATTGATTTTACCGTCGTATATTGTAACGAAAATAACACCGGTTAAAGCTATCAAATTTGAATAATACTTTTTTCAAATAATAAGTACATAAATGACAAAACAAGAAGCCTTGGCAATTATTAATGCCGATGAAGAAAATTGGGAAGAAGCTCTTTCTCAAAAAATATTTGAAATAAAAAATAATGTGTTAAGAGCCGTTTTAATTCCAAAAATAGTGAGTAAAAAAGTGAAGGAAGTCAATCAACTTTTACAAGCTGAACGAGTTTTGGGTGGAGAAAGAGAAACGAATCAAACAAAAACAATAGACCTTTGTTTACAACTGAAAAGCAACAAAGTATCGGATGTAATAGACCTGTATCGAGAGTATGAACAAAAGTTGATGCAATTAAAATTGCGGTTAACTCAATCTTTTTATCCGGAAGAGCTTATACAGGTTTTAGAATCCTTAGCTGTATTGGAAGAAAACAGACAAAAGGCGTTACTTTCATTAGCTTCTGAACTGGTTTTAGGTAATCCTTTACAAGTCAAAATTTCAGAAGATGCACACACAGGAGAGATTCTGTCAGAATTAAAACGATTGGAAAAAAATAAGAGATTAGAAAAAAAAGATGTATTTTCGCTCTCTTATTTTGAAAAAGACCTGCTTCGGATTGTAAAGTACAGTACATTTCGGAATTGAGTATAGAATTACAGCGTAAGATAGATACCAAAAGAATATGTTTGAATCATTGTGGAGAAGTGGTCCGGTAGGACAAATAATAGCCGATATTTTATTGGCTAGTTCTATCGCCGTATCAGCGATTCTTTTGTTTATTGCCTATCGAAAGTTTGTAGCTTACATGGGAGGAGGAAAAAAACGTAAAACTACCGTAAAATATGCAACGGTTTATGATTTAAGACCTCCTTACGCAAAAGGGGAAGTGCAGTTTGGATTTGAATTGGGAGAAGAAACGCCTGTAAAATTTCAAATTGTGGATAAAAATCAAAATGTTGTAAAACTATATAAAGATGAGGTCTTGCAAAAAGGAATTTATCCTGTATATTGCGACACACGCGAAATTAAAAACGGAGAATACTACTACGAACTACACACACCTTATCAAAAAATATCAAAAAAATTCTTTATAGTAAATTAAGTCATGAAATTAAAATTTGTAGTTATATTACTGTTCTTTTTTGTTGGTTTTCAATCTGCCTTTGCTCAATATACGCAAGGTTCAGGAAAGAAGAAAAAGAGTCGTGGAGGAAAAGAACCGCATCATTCGGTAATAAAAGGAGATTTTAAATTACCAACAGGGCTTTCGAGTAAGGCTTTTCGTCGCATCATGGATGGAAAAGTAGATTTGGATTTTTCATATAATTACAGATTGTCCAATGATGTTTTCTTTGGGGCGGGAATTAAATATGGTTTTTGGGATATAGATGTCAATGCTTTCGGTTCGGCGAAGGTTCATGGGAATCTTAAAATCGTAAATCCGTTTGTAACCGTAGGAAAAGTGTTTCAACAAGATAGACAGTTTTTTATAGAGACAGAGTTTAAAGTGGGATACGATGCTTTTAAAACCGAGACATATTTCAATGAAGCTCATACAATTTACAAACAATCAGGGTTTAATTTTGAACCTAAAGTCGTCTTTTATTTAGCGACAACCGATATGCTGGCCTTTGGTTTGAGTATTAATTACAATGTAATTGGGATTAATTTTTCTTCATTGGATTTAGGAAAAGAATCTTACAGTGCTATTCCTACGGGTGGAGGAGCTACACAATATTTTTCAATCGGTTTTGGATTTTACACCTTTGTACCTAACGCTCAAGACCGAGAAAATGCCAAAAGATAAAATTATGTATAAATCAGATGTAGAAGGACTTGATAATTTTGTTGTCAAATACAAAGAACTGAATCAGGAAATAGGAAAAGTAATTGTCGGTCAAGAGGATGTAATTAAGGAGGTGTTAATTACTATTTTTAGTAAAGGACACTGTTTGTTAGTAGGTGTACCGGGACTGGCAAAAACCCTTTTGGTGAATACAATATCAGATGTGTTGGGGCTCAAATTTAACAGAATACAGTTTACACCTGATTTAATGCCTTCAGATATTATCGGTTCCGAAATATTGGATGAAAATAAACAATTCAAATTTATAAAAGGACCTTTATTTGCTAATATTATATTAGCGGATGAAATCAACCGTACGCCCCCTAAAACCCAAGCGGCACTACTGGAAGCGATGCAAGAAAAATCGGTTACAACGGCAGGACATAAATACGAACTTGAAAAGCCCTTTTTTGTGTTGGCGACACAAAATCCTATTGAGCAAGAAGGAACCTATCCTCTACCGGAAGCACAGTTAGACCGATTTATGTTTAATGTTTGGGTGGATTATCCTTCTTACGAAGAAGAGATAGCCATTGTAAAAGCAACGACAACCAATCAAAAGATTGAACTGAAAAACATCTTGAACGCTGAAGAAATAATCTATTTTCAAAATCTTATTCGTCGTATCGTTGTGCCTCAAAACGTACTCGAATACGCTGTGAAATTAAGTGTAAGAACCAGAGCAACAGATCCGAGTGCTCCTGAAATTGTTAAAAAATATGTATCGTGGGGAGCAGGGCCGAGAGCCTCTCAAAACCTAATCATTGCAGCAAAATGCCAC
>JALTUD010000219.1 GCA_027047735.1 Flavobacteriales bacterium
GATGTTACCTTCGGAGGAGGTGGGCATTCGCGTTACTTGCTTTCTCTTTTGAGTGAAAAAGGGAAGTTGGTGGCTTTTGATCAAGATACGGATGCGGAGGGTAATTTGATTCAAGATGCTCGGTTTACTTTTATAAGGCAGAATTTTGCTTTTATGAAAAATTACCTAAGGATTACGCCCGGAGCTTTTCCTGTTGATGGGATTTTGGCTGATTTGGGGGTTTCTTCGCATCAGTTTAATACGGCTGAACGCGGTTTTTCATTTCGTTTTGATGCAGAGCTGGATATGCGAATGAATAAAGATGTTGAAAAAACAGCCAAAGATGTGTTGATGACTTATGAGGAGAAGGATTTGAGGGATATTTTTAAAATGTATGGTGAGTTGTCAAATGCTTATAAAATAGCGTACAAAGTAGTGAAATTTAGAGCAGATAATGAAATTAATACCATTTCTGATTTAAAGAGGGTGGTTGAGGGGTTGTATCTACCGCATAAAGCGAATACATTTTTTGCAAAATTGTTTCAGGCGTTGAGGATAGAAGTGAATGATGAAATGAAAGTGTTGGAAAATTTTCTATTGCAAAGTACAGAAACCATAAAAAAAGGAGGTCGATTATCTGTAATAACTTATCACTCTTTAGAGGATAGAATGGTGAAGCGTTTTATAAAGTCGGGGAATATAAAAGGGGAATTAGAAAAAGATTTTTACGGCAATTTGATACGACCTTTTAAAGAAGTGAATAGAAAACCGATAATTCCTTCGGAAGAAGAAATAAAAGAAAACAATAGGGCTCGTAGTGCTAAACTAAGAATCGCAGAAAGAATATGAGTAAGGAAAAGAAAATATCAAATCCTTTCAAAGGAGTGGTTTCCGGCGATTTTTTGCATCATACTAAAGTGGTGGAAAACCTGCCTTTTTTGCTATATATTACTTTGTTGATGATACTATATATAGCTTATGGGTATTATGTAGATGGAACGGTGCACGAGTATAGTAAGGAAGAAAAAAGGTCAGAAGAATTGTATTCTGAATTACAGTCCTTAATGGAAATCTATGACCAAGAAAGTTTGCAGAGTAAAATTGCTGATGATGTAAAAAAAGTCGGCTTGTATGAGTCTAAATATCCACCGAAAGTAATTCTTGAAAAAGAAGCTACGGATAAAAATGATTGATAAAAAGGAAAATATCGTTCGTGTTTACCTTATTTATATAGGTATGGTACTTTTTGCTTTGATGATTTTGTTTCAAATCGTTAGGGTGCAGTTTGTCTATGGGGGGACTTTAAAACAAGAAGCGAAAGAGCGAACGCTTACCTTGAAGAAAATAAAAGCTCCTCGCGGAAATATTTTCGCAGATAATGAACCTAAAACAACATTGGCTCTTTCTGTTCCCCGTTATAATGTGTATATGGATTTGATGACGGTAAAGGAAGATTTGTTTTATGAACAGGTCGGAGCTTTGGCGGATAGTTTATCAAGTATATTTCCGTATAAAACTTCTAAGGAATGGGAATCAACTTTACGTCACGAAAGAGAAGTAGATTCCAATCAATATTTTAGAATAAAATCAAGGTTGCGTAATGCTGACTTGAGAAGAATAAAAACGTTTCCGATTTTTAATAAGGGAAAAAACAGAGGAGGTTTGATTGTGTTGCGAGAAATGAAGCGTGTTAAACCTTATGGGCTTTTAGCGTTTAGGACGATAGGTTATTATCGCGAATTGGAAGGAGATTCCAGTAAAGGTATTAAGCCTGTTACTTTGAAAGTAGGGTTGGAAGGTGCGTATAATGATTATTTAAAAGGGCAAGACGGAGAAATGTTGATGAAGAAAATAAGAGGAAACGAATGGAAACCGATTAAGAGTGATTTGTCTAAAGAGCCAATTAAAGGAGCTGATTTATATACAACTATTGATATTAATATTCAAGACGTAGCGGAAACGGCTTTAATGCGACAGTTGATAGAGCAAGATGCGGAAAAAGGATGTGTGGT
>JALTUD010000220.1 GCA_027047735.1 Flavobacteriales bacterium
ATTTGAAATAACACAAGATTTAGAGAATACTAAAGCGAAGTACAAAATATCAAAAACCAAATACCAAAATCAAAAAACTAAAGTATTAGGTTTGAATAACGATAAAAAAGAGATTCTTAATGAATTAACTATTATTAAAAGTAGTAAACCAAACTTCTTCACTTATTGGTTCAATAAAAACAAAAGAAATACTTATAAAAAGACTTTAGAGATAGCTCAAAACACTTACATTCAGATTTCAGAAAAATTGAATGTAGAAAATCCAATTTTATTAAAAAACGAATCTGACTTTAAACGATTAGAAACATTATTTAAAAAGCAAGAAAATGAAAAATCAAATTTGACAAATCAGTTAGAAAAATTAACTACTCTAACTAATAATGCAAGATTTGAATTAGAAGGCAACTACGCAGATACAAGTTATTGGAAAAATATAGAATCTAAAAAATCTCAAGAATCTTGTCCTTGGTATTCTGTGAAATTAAAAAAATTACAATCCGAATTATTTATTATTTCATTGAAATTAAACGAAGTTTTTATACTTACTGCAAATGCAACTTCAAGTAGAATTTCAACAACGCTTGCTGGCTTTTTTGAGTATTTAAAAGGGGGTACTTCGGCTTCAGAAAAGGAAATAAAAGGAATGTGGAATACATTTTTTCTTGTAATTCCTGTTATTTCTTCAACTTTTGCTTCCATACAAACAATGTTTAAAGATTTGGGTAAGGAAGATATACCTTGGTTATTTATTGATGAAGCAGGACAAGCAATTCCACAAGCTGCCGCAGGTTCAATATGGCGTTCTAAAAGAGTTTGTATTGTTGGCGACCCATTTCAAATAGAACCAGTAGTAACTATTCCTAATTCTATCACAGATAATATTGGTAATTATTTTGATTTAGGTAAAGACAATATTAGTACTGAACTTTCGGTACAATCAATGGCAGATAGAATTAATCCGTTAGGCTCTTACTTAACAATAAATAGCAAAGAAGAATGGATTGGGATTCCATTAAGGGTTCACAGAAGATGTATAAGTCCTATGTTTGAAATATCAAATAACATTGCATACGATAATACTATGTATTGTTCTACTGCCCCCCCCAAAAGTATTAACGTGAATTTCAAAACATCATTTATACATTGTAAAGGAATTGTTGAAGGAAGACACTTCGTTCAAAAACAAGCTGAAAAGATTAAAGATATTTTAATTGATGAAATTAATTTTTCTAAAGATTTACCTGATATTTTTGTCATCACTCCGTTCAGTCAAATAAGTTATTCGCTAAATTCTTTTCTTTTTAAGCATTTAATAAATGAAGTTAAGAGATACAAAGAGATAGATAGTAAAGAAATGGGAGAATGGTTAAAAAGCCATATTGGAACTGTTCATACTTTTCAAGGAAAACAAGCTGAAGGTGTGATTTTATGTTTAGGATTAGACGAAACAACTAAAGGAGCAGCAAATTGGGCTTCGCAAAAACCAAATTTATTAAATGTTGCTATAACAAGAGCTAAATACAGGTTCATTGCTGTTGGTGATAAAGAAATATGGCTGAAACAAGCTTACTTTAATCAATTAAATAAACTTGATGAAGAAACACGAATGCACAACAATGGCTAAAATTCATTTGGAGTGAAGAGGTAAGCCGAAAGAGAAGAGCTTTTAATAAAGTCCGCTAAAAGTAAATTTTAATGTTTAAAATGATAAAAATTAAAAATAAAATTATTACTTTTAACTCAGTAATAAACCGAAAGTTCAGTGCTTTGAAACCCCAAACAAAATCTTAGCCTAACCGTTGATATATCTATTCAATCTACTATATACACCTTAAACCTTAAATAAATGGCACAATTTTTTCTTAGCAAGGAAAAGAACACCAAAAACAATCATCAAGATTGTATTTTAAAACAAACTATTATGAAACAATTCAGTTTATTACTTATAGGAATACTGGTAACTATGGGAATATTTGCCCAAAAAGATGAGTACCAAGAACGAGACGAAGAAGCCAAAGTAATTTTGGACAAACTCGGCAAAGAATTAAAAGGGTATAAAACAATGGTTATCGATTTTAAACTAACCATCAAAAGTTCTGACCTAAACGAAACGCATACAGGAAAAGCCTATACCAAAGGCGATAAATTCTTCTACACAACAGAAGAACGAGATGTATATAGCGACGGAGAATCCGTTTGGACTTACGTAAAAGAAGACGATGAGTGTTACATCGATGCCGTCGAAGACTTAGACGGAGGAATAAACCCAAGCGAAATTATGACGATTTGGGATAAAAACTTCAAATATAAATACTTCGGTAAAAAAGACGGTATTACAGAAATTAGATTGTACCCGACTAACCCGAAAGAAAGTAAATACCACACCGTAATCCTAAAAATAGACGAAGCCAAGAACCAACTCAAGAAAATCACTATAAAAACAAAAGATGCGGTTACCATTCAATTCAAAATTGAAAAAATAACACCGAATGTAAGTATCAGCGACAACAAATTTGAATGGGTAAAATCAAAACATCCGAACGTGGAAGAAATTGATAACCGTTGATTGAAGACACTATAAAAAAGAAAACCCCAATCCTTAACATTTGTTAGAGATTGGGGTTTTCTTTTTTTGTTATATTTGTCGTTCATCATAATAGCATCAACTACGCAAGCAGTATAAAAAAAAAGAAAAATGAAAAATATAACAACCGCTTTAATAACTATTCTTTCAATCCCATCTTTGTTTGCACAAGAAACCATCTCGTTAGACCAAGCAATAAAAACAGCCTTGGAAGTTCACCCCAAGATAAAAATGGCAAACTTGTCTATGGAGCGAGAAACCGCTCAAGGAAAAGCTAACAGAGGATTGGATAAAACATCGATTGATTTTAGCAGAGGACAATTGAATACTTATTACAAAAAAGATTATCAACTGTATATCAACCAGAGTTTTAAGTTTCCTACCTATTACAAAAACACAAAAAATTACACCAATGAAGCGGTGAAATTAAAACAGCTTGAAAGTGAACTTACAAAAAACGAGATTATCTATGAAGTAGCCGGTACTTACTACACCTTGCTAAACCTGCAAGATCAAATAAAAATAACGGAAGAATTACAAGTACTTACCCAAGAAGCTCTGAAAATAGAACAAAACAAACTACAAAAAGGAGAAAGCAGTGCCATAAGAAGCGAAAATCGAAAAATGGAGTTGTATCAAATTGAAAATGAAATCTTTAATTTGAAACAAAAATACACTACTTCGTTACAATACCTTGGTTCTCTGACCGGCAACACCTCTCCTATTGCTATTGAATATACGCCTTTTTTTCAAGAAAAAGAAGAAGTCCAATCCATTGACACCGCATCACTTCCATTAATTGCCTATCAACAACAACAAATCGAACTTAGCGAAGCTCAGGTGAAAGCAACAAAATCAGCGACTTTACCGGAGTGGTATGCCGGCTATTTTAATCAAACTATAAATGATGAGGGTACAAAAGCTCTCAACGGATTTAATTTAGGTTTACAGATTCCTCTCTTTTATTCCAAACAAAAAAACCAAATAAAAGCGGCTCGATTAGACGCTGCAATAAAAGAAGAAGAATTAAACGCACAAAAAATAACTCTTGAACAACAAATAAACAGACAGAGGCAATACGTAAGCATAGCACAAAACAGTATGACGGCATATCAACAAAAAATATTACCCGTGGCTGATAACCTGCGTAAATTATATAAATCGTCATCTGATAAAGGAGAACTTTCCGCTTTAGAATATCTCGCTTCGGAAATCAAATACTTGAACCTGAAGAAAGAATACGCACAAAAACTATTGGATTACAACCTTGCTGTTTTACAACTTAAAGTCTTAACAGGAAAACTGTAATCAGTGAGCCGATGAGAAAACTAAATTTACCGAAATATCCTTTTTCCGTACGGAGGCAAGACGACCGCTTATTTATTTTTGATGAATTTCGCAAAAAGTGGCTTGTCCTCACCCCCGAAGAATGGGTACGACAACATTTGTTGATGTTTCTTACGCGACAAAAAGGTTATCCTGTTTCTCTTATTGCCATAGAAAAACAAGTAAAGGTAAATCAACAGCCACAACGTTTTGACGCGGTTATTTATACGCCAAACGGAACTCCTTTGGCAATTATTGAATGTAAAGCCGCCAATGTTCCCATCAATGAAGATACAATCAACCAAATTCTTAGATATAATGCCGTTATACAAGCCCCTTTTCTAATATTAAGCAACGGTTTGGATACTTATTGTGCAGAGGTAAATTTCGAGGAACGTTCGTTCTCTTTTTTAGAGGATATTCCTGCGTATAAGCAAAATTTAGTATAGAAAGCTTATTCGTAATTGTTTGTAACTGAATTACAACAAAAAAAGGAGCTTATAAGCTCCTTTTTTTTGTGAGTTCTATTTAAACTTACGAATCACTTTTATCGGTTTTTTCGCCAAAATTAAAACCTAAACTAAAACGTATAGTGTTGGCTATTGGGCTTTGTTGAGTTAGTGAAACCAAATAAGACATATCTAATTGGAATACTTGGTAACGAATACCTAAGCCCATAGAAACAAACTGTCTGTTACCTTTTGTCGGTGCTTCGTAGAAATAACCTGCTCTTGCAGCAAAAACGTTATTGTATAGGTACTCTCCCCCAACCGAAATATTAACTTCAGAAAGTTCTTCTTTGAATTTACTTCCTTTTTTTACCCCTACTGTATTTCCGTTATCGTCTTTTATTACTACACCCGGAGCATCCGAGAAAGAACCGAAAATACCTGAAGCAACCCCCACATTGGTACTTCTTCCTGAAAAAACAATCGGATTGTTTTCGTTATCGTAAACTACTTGACCGTTTACGGTTTTATAAACAGGCGAAGTTGGCACTAACAGCTTATTAAAATCTAAAGCCAAAGTAAACTTGTTATAATCATCAATTTGTGTATTTAAAGCTGTACCTAAACGCATATTCGTTGGTATAAAATCTCTTTGAGCTCCGTTGGTGTAAGCCATTTTAGAACCGATATTAGAAATATTTAAACCTGCTGAAATGGTTGATTTACGTTGAGCTAAATCAAATTCATTGGAAGTGTAATATCCCGAAACGTCAGCAGCAATAGATTGACCTGCTTTTGTAGCCGCTCCCTGAACAACAGTTCCACCTGTTAAGTTTGAATTAATGTATCTACCGGCTAATCCTATTGAGAAATTTTCACTCAATTTACGTGCATACGCTGCATCTATGGCAAACTCATTGGGGTTATAATCACGAATAACACCACCTGTTTGGTCTGTAAATGTGATATTTCCCAAAGAAAAATAACGTAATGATGCCGCTACGGTCGAAAATTTATCTATTCGTTTGTACCCGGAAACATACATCAAATTAATGTCGTTTACCAAACGTCTTAACCAAGGAGAATAAGACATAGAAAAACCTGCTTTGTTTTTTACAAAGGCAATTTTTGACGGATTCCAATGGATAGAATTTGCATCGGGACTGATTGCCACACCTGCATCTCCCATTGCACCTGAACGGGAATCGGGTGTAATTAACAAAAATGGAACGGCAGTAGTAATCGTGTTGATTTGCTTCCCTGATAAATTCTGCGTTGAAATAGATTGTGCGTCAGCTTGACTTGTAGCTAAAAGCGAGGCACCTAGCAAAAAAGAAGATATTTTATTCTGTAAATTCATGTTTAGTATAACTTATGAAAAACAAATATACGCAAAACTTATTTTTATATTGTACAGCACGTCGTTTTTTTTGAAAAGAAGTGTTGATTTATTTTTGTATGAGCAAGAAATATACACAGACTTCCATTATATAGTCCAACGTACCAGAATACTAAACTCCGTTTTCTTCTCGCTCATTTTCTCCGCGTTAGGGATCGTATCCCTAACATGCGTAAAATTGAAGATATAAAGTATTTTTGGATTCCTTATCCATCTTCATAAAAATTTTCCATAGCGGGTGCTATGCAAAAATTTTCTTCATCGTCTAAGAAAACCAAAATTCACTTTCTAAACTTCAATTTCACACACGTTAGGGATAGAAACGGCATCCTTTTGCCCTCCCTCCTTTTGGAGGGCAAAAGATATAGTGGATAGCCCGACCCTCATTTATAAAAGAAGAGTTTCGCGGTAGCGATATTCTTCTTTTATAAATGAGGGGAACGCCCAAAACACAGTAATAATACGCGTTACTATTAAAATTATATTTGTACTTTTGTTTGCCTATTACAAATATTTAAAGTTAAACCCATGATTACTACACAATTAAACCCTATTCAATATAACCGTAATACACTTTCAAACAGTGAATTAAAGTCCTTTTACAAAGCTCTTATTTTGCCTAGACTGATTGAGGAGAAAATGTTGATTTTACTTCGTCAGGGTAAAATTTCCAAATGGTTTTCGGGAATGGGACAAGAAGCTATTTCGGTGGGATGTACCTTGGCATTGGAAAAGGATGAGTATATACTTCCGATGCATCGTAATTTGGGGGTTTTCACTACGAGGGATATTCCTTTGGAACGACTTTTTATGCAATTTCAGGGGAAAGAAAACGGATTTACAAAAGGTCATGACCGCTCTTTTCATTTTGGTAGTAAAGAGCATCATATTGTTGGTATGATTTCTCATTTAGGGCCTCAATTGGGGATTGCCGACGGAATTGCACTGGGTAATAAATTGAAAGAAAATAAAAAAGTCGCTATGGCTTTTACGGGAGACGGCGGAGCGAGTGAAGGAGATTTTCA
>JALTUD010000221.1:0-743 GCA_027047735.1 Flavobacteriales bacterium
ATAACAAGGGCTATACTAAATGCTAAGTTTCCGTTAAGTACTTCATTTCGTCTTTGATATAAAAAGAAAAACCCGCCCGCCTCTACGTGTAGCATAACGGGTTCGGCTCTCTTAAGTCTAATGCGTTTTTATATGCCTCCTCGTAGCTTTCCCATTCAAAAAGGAAAAAATCTATCCATTTTGATTTAACTACATCTTGAACACAGCTATAATTATCAAAAATATATACATCAATTTCAGAATCATTAGTTTTAGAATATGAGACAATAAGCGTAAATACTCTATCTGGTTTAACACCTACTACCCTATCTGCAATAAAAGATGCCCTTCTACTTGCAGATGTAAATTCAATTACATCAATATCGCTATTGGAATTTAATTTGCTAAAATTTAACTTGTACTTTGCCATAATTTTATTTTTTAAAATTTTATTTAGTTAATATTTACAGAGGATTTTCCCCCGCTTTTTCCTTTTTGTATCCGTTAAATAATAAATTCATTTTTCATATTACGCACTTAGCATAGCCCCTATACGTTGGGCACAATTTGCCGCCCCTTCAAAGCAGCCTGTTTGACGACGAGTAGAAAGGCTGCTCTACCCGTCTGCGTCAAACATGATGCCCAACAGCACATATACAATATATTATTAGGGTTAGTCATTTTAGAAGGTTTAGTCCTCGAAATTTACACAAGGTATAAAGTTTTCTTGTTTCATTCTTTTCCCCTTCCGGATATTTTTAGGA
>JALTUD010000221.1:753-1979 GCA_027047735.1 Flavobacteriales bacterium
GGATTTTCCCCCGCTTTTTCCTTTTTGTATCCGTTAAATAATAAATTCATTTTTCATATTACGCACTTAGCATAGCCCCTATACGTTATAAAACAATGTCCGCCCCCGTCAAAGGCGGCTGTTTGCTACCGAGTAGGATGCCGCCGCCCCTCTTCTGGCGTCCACTGTTTATAACAAAGGCTCATACTCCATTTTTAAGTGTTTTAGTCATCTTAGTTCTAAAGTTAGTTCTGTTTTTTTTAGTTTTATTCTATTCATTGCAGCAATAAAATAATTAGAATCAAGTTCAGAACCTATAAAATTTCTATTTTCTTCTATACATGCAACTGCTGTTGTACCACTTCCAGAATATCCGTCAAACACCACGTCCCCCTCATTAGAGAACGTTCTAATTAAATACCTTATCAGATTTATTGGTTTCTGGGTTGGATGTTCGTTTTCTTTTGTTCTGTCTCCATTTGAAAAATCTATAACAGATTGAGGGAAATATTGGTCGTTAACAGATACTTTACCATTAAACTTTCCGTAATTAGTTGTAGTGCTTCCTTTTTTGCTCCCCTTCATTCTCATTCTTCCAGTCCTCATTTGTGGGTTATATGTCGGTAGCTTATTATAAAACACAAGGATATGTTCGTGGTTTCTCATTGGCATTTTATTGGCATTCAAATGGCCGGTTCCAAGTGCTTTGTACCAAATAATATCATATCGGAACATTGACAAATTGCTTAATATTAATTCGCTTACAAACGGCTGTGTACCAAAAAATATAAAAGCGGTATTGTCTTTTACTATTCTTTTCCACTCTTTCCACATTATTTCAAAGTCGGGTTTCTTATCCCAATAATTTTGTGTAACACCAAACGGTGTATCCTGAAGTAAAAGGTCAACGCTTCCGGTTTCAATTCGTTTTAGCGTCTCTAAACAATTTTCATTATACAATTTAATCATGTTATTTTAGAAGTTTTAGTTTAGTCAATTTTGTAAACACTTAAAAACGTAGCATAGCCCCGGCTCGTTATAAGCAATAAGCCACCCCGCAAAGTGCGCCAACTTTCTACGAGTATAACGGCGCACGCCACCCTGCCGGTAATACTGCTAATAACTAAGGGTATGGTTCATGGCTTGCTGTTTGAAGTTTTAGATGGTTTAGCAACCATACAACTCTGAATCGATAAAATCTAAAGCCTCTAAAGCTAATTCAAAATAAGCCCTATTAATATTGGTAT
>JALTUD010000222.1 GCA_027047735.1 Flavobacteriales bacterium
ATCAAGGAGATGGAAAGAAAGCTATTTTCTACTATACTGCCAATCAACGGGTAGATTTTAGAGAGCTGATAAAAATGATGGCGGGGCAATTTAAAATCCGTATCGAAATGAAGCAAATCGGCTCGAGACAAGAAGCGGGAAGACTGGGTGGTATCGGTGCCTGTGGCAGAGAATTATGTTGCTCTACGTGGCTGACTGACTTTAGAAGTGTTTCTACAAGTGCGGCTCGTTATCAGCAACTTTCTTTAAATCCGCAAAAACTTGCCGGACAATGCGGAAAACTCAAATGTTGTTTGAACTATGAGCTCGACCAATATGCCGATGCTCTGAAAATGTTCCCCGATGTACGAAGACCTTTAAAAACCAAAGAAGGAGATGCTATTCATATAAAAACAGATGTTTTTAGACGAATGATGTGGTTTTTGGTACAAAAAGAAAAGGGAGGAAACAGCATCATTCCTTTGGAAATAGAGAAGGTACGGGAGGTAATCGAGATGAATAAGAACGGAATTTATCCTAAGGATTTGAATAGTTTTGCTGTTGTTGAGGAGGCTGAAGTTGAACCTGCTTATGAAAATGTTGTCGGACAAGATGATTTAACACGCTTTGATAAAAACTTTAATAAAAAGAAGAAAAGAAAAAACAATAAACGAAACAACACAAAAAACAGAAGACCTAATCAAGAAAAGAAAGAAGGAGATAAACAAAAACAGGCTTCTACTACAAAAAAACCAAATAACAGAAACAATAAAAACAGAAGAAATAACCGTTCGAAGAACAATAATAACAAGCGAAATCAATCTTCTCAAAACAATAAACCAAAAGAATAAAAATGATTCGGAATTTTAATTTACTTATTGTTTTTGTCATTGTATTGCTCTCCATAAATGCTTGTAAAGAAGATGGAGTGCTCTATACGGAAAGCATTGATTTTCCAAACGAGATGTGGAAGCTTAATGATACCGTTTCGTTTGATTTTGATGTCGATGATACTGTTAATCTTTACGATGTTTTTGTTTCGGTAAGAAATAACGAAAATTATAAATGGAGTAATATTTATTTGTTTTCTGACCTAGAATTTCCGAATGGTAAAACCAGAACTGATACAATTGAGATAATTTTGGCTGATGAGTACGGCTATTGGTTGGGAAAAACTTCGGGAACGTATGTAATCACGCAATCTAAATATATACGAAAAAGAAAATTCCCATTGAAAGGAAAGTACACAATTAAATTTAACCACGCTATGCGTTTGAATGACTTGGACAACGTGGCTAGCATTGGAATAAAAATAAAACAAACCGACAAAAAGTAATTTCGCATTCCTTTCTCTGCTGTTATACCATTTGAATATTGAAAAGAGATAAAAGGAGGTGAGTTTTAGTTTTCGTAGACGATTAATAAATCTATACTAGCCTTAGCTATGGAAATATTTTATAAGGCTCGCTTCAATGTTTTTAATTCTTAATTGCAACGATATTTATTATTTCGCAATATATTCTTGCACTAAAACATCTGTCGGAATATGAAGAGAAGCACTAATTTTTCTAATCATTTCCAAGGTCAATTTCCGCTTTTTATTCAAAATTTCACTTACTCGACTTTTAAAACCTATAACTTCTGCAAGGTCTTTTTGTTTCAACCCCATTTGTTCCATTCTAAACTTTATTGCTTCAATAGGATCAGGCATTCCGATTGGGAAATTCTCACTTTCGTATTTATCTATTAAAATTGAAAGAATTTCCAATTCATCTCCTTTAGCAGTTCCTTTTTCAGCATCAAAAATCAACTCAAGTCGTTTGAGTGCTTGTTGATAATCTTTTTCGTTTTTTATTGGTTTAATATTCATAATTCATTTGCGTTAATTTTGTCATATTCAGCGTGAGTTCCGACAAATACTATCCACGATATTTGAAATTCAAAGTTCATTTTCACAATTAATCTGTACTTATTTCCTTTGATATTGAATAC
>JALTUD010000223.1 GCA_027047735.1 Flavobacteriales bacterium
CCCTTGAAGTTATACCGGGATTATCCCAACAGTTTGATATTGTCTTTATTGATGCCGATAAAATCAATTATTCCAATTACTATGATATGGTGATCGATAAGGTTGTTAAAGGAGGTTTTATCATTGCTGACAATGTTCTTTGGAGCGGAAAAGTAACCCAAGAAAAAAAGGATAAAGACACACAGGCTTTGGTTGATTATTGCGAAAAAATCAATAACGATTCCAGAGTAGAAAATGTCTTATTGCCTGTACGAGATGGACTATTGATAGCAAGAAAATTATAATGATTTGGGCGTTCCCATTACAGCATAAAAAAGCGATTTCGTTGCACTACATCACTTTTTAACGCTGTAATGGTCGGGCTATCCGCTATATCTTTTGGGTTGCATATGTGCAACAACCCAAAAGGATGCCACTTCTATCCCTAACGCGAGTAAAATTGGCGGAAAGAAAGTGAATTTTTGGTTTCTTAGACGATGAAAAAAAATTTGCATAGCACCCGCTATGGAAAATTTTTATGAAGACGGATAAGGAATCAAATAATGCTTTATGCCGTCTATTTTGCTCGTGTTAGGGATACTCCAACTAACGTTAAAATACAACATTGATAATCAAATAATTACAAAATAGCCGTAATTTTTACGTTAGCTCAAAAACTCAACTGTTTTTTCACAGTCGCTTAATAATCCCTAACGCATGACAGGTGAGTGCAAAGAAAACAGCATTTAGTTTTTTAGAAGATGAAAAAAAATGACAACGCAGAAGATTGAAGTAGAATGAGTTTCTATTCAGATTTAATATTGTGGTTTTAATTGTAAGACTCTTAGCGACTACAAAAAAGCCTTTCTAAATTCAATTTAGAAAGGCTTTTTTGTTAGTCGTATAAAAATTAGGATTAACAATACTCATTAAAAGCAGCAACAATATTTTCTGCAATCATTTCAGCAGGTCTTCCTTCGATATGGTGTCTTTCGATAAAATGAACCAATTGACCATTTTTAAAAAGAGCCATACTAGGAGAAGACGGAGGATAAGGCAAACAATATTTTCTTACTTGTTCCGTGGCTTCTTTGTCAACTCCGGCAAAAACCGTAATAAGGTTGTCCGGTAATTTGTCGTTGGTTGCGGCAATTCTTGCAGCAGGGCGAGCATTAGAAGCTGCACATCCGCAAACCGAATTGATGACAACAAAAGTGGTGCTCTTGTCATCGTTCAAATATTGATCAACTTCTTCTGCTGTTGTTACATCTTTATACCCCGAGTTTATCAACTCTTCTTTCATTGGGGCAACTAATTCCGGTGGATACATAGTTTATTTTTTTTAAATTAAATTATTATACAAATTCAATACAAAAGTACATATCTTATGGGGAATAGAATGTTATTTTTTGTTATAAAAAATACGGTGATGATATATTTGATTAAAAGAGATGAGAATTTTACGGAGTAAGACTTATACACAAAGGCTTTTTTTTGTTAACAAAGAAAGGGCGTGGGGTTGTTAAAGCAATCAATTAATAGTAAAATTGTAGTTGCTTTGAACGAAGTGTAAATTTTACGATATTCAACAAAAAAATGAGCCAAAACAGGAAGATTAAAAAAGCCTTAATTTCAGTATTCGACAAAGAAGGGATAAATGAAATTGCGAAGTTATTAAATGATTTAGGAGTTGAGATTTTTTCAACGGGAGGAACCCAGACTTTTATCGAAAAATTGGGAGTTCCCGTTACGCCTGTAGAACATTTGACGGATTATCCTTCCATATTGGGGGGGAGAGTAAAAACATTGCACCCAAAAGTTTTCGGAGGGATACTAAGTAGAAGAGAGCATGCAAAAGACAAGCAAGAGTTGGAAGAATATCAAATACCGGAAATAGATTTAGTGGTGGTTGATTTGTATCCTTTTGAAGATACGGTTCAATCCGGAGCATCTCACGAAGATATTATCGAAAAAATTGATATAGGTG
>JALTUD010000224.1 GCA_027047735.1 Flavobacteriales bacterium
GGTTCGTACAAGGTTGATAGACGGAGAAAAAATGCAGTTTATTTGGATTTTCTGAAGAACTATTCAACAATCGGTTTAAGCAAAGGAGGACACAGCTTATTTTTTCCCGGAGGAACACGTTCACGCTCAGGAGCGATTGAAGAAAGATTAAAATTAGGATTGTTGGGGACAACGGTAGAAGCTCAACAAATTAATTTAGTTAATAACGATAATAATAAAATTTATATCGTTCCGGTAGTGTTGAGCTACCATTTTGTTATGGAAGCAAAAAAGATGATTACCGATTATCTCAAAGCTCAAGGAAAAGAACTGTATCTCACACGAGATGAATTTAAAAACTCTTTTAAGGTCTTAAAATTTATTTTTAAATTCTTTACCGCATCACCAAAGATGATGGTTTCTTTTGGCAAACCTTTGGATATTTTAGGAAACGAGGTTGATGAAAACGGAGAAAGCTATAACGATATAGGGCAAAAAGTTGAATTAGAAGATTATTTTATAACGGAAAATGAGGTTACGGAAGATAAACAACGGAACCGCGTTTATACAGAGCGACTTGCTCATAAGATTTTAAAATCTTATAAGAAAAACAATATTGTTTTTTCAAGTCATGTGGTGGCATTTGTTGCCTTTGAGATGTTGAGAAAAAAACATTCGGAATTGGATATTTTTGAGTTGATGCGATTGCCACAAGAAGAATTGGAAATAGATAACGATTGGTTCGAGAACCAAGTAGATAAAATGAAAGTAGCCCTTATCGAATTAAAAGAGAGGGGAGAAATCAAGCTATCGGATGAGATTT
Source organism: Flavobacteriales bacterium (assembly GCA_027047735.1). Lineage (GTDB taxonomy): Bacteria > Bacteroidota > Bacteroidia > Flavobacteriales_D > Parvicellaceae > S010-51. The sequence continues at coordinate 803 of JALTUD010000224.1, forward strand.
ATGAAACCGCTCATTTTATCGCCAATAACGGCATAAAATACTTAGGCTCTTATCATCCTGATCCTGTGATTAAACGGACAAAGAAAAACACAATTCAAATTACCGACATGAAATTGCTCTATTATTACCATAATCGAACCATGGGGTATAATTTAGAAAACAAAATAGATTGGAGATGAGGAAAGTTGGCGTAATAGGAGCGGGAAGTTTTGGTACGGCAGTAGCGAACCTCTTAGCAGAAAATAACGAAGTGATTCTTTTTGCTAGAAACAATGAAGTTGTTTCTGAAATCAATACTACTCGTAAACACAAAAATCAGGAGATGAGCAAACGTGTTTTTGCTACTTCTGACCCTAAAAAAATAACAGAAGAATGTCAGCTGATTTTTCCGATTGTCCCATCTAGCAATTTTAAGGTGATGCTCGAAGAATTTAAGTCTTTTTTGTCGCCTAAACATATCTTAATACACGGGACAAAAGGTTTGCATGTAGAAAAGGAACTGCAAGCTGATTTAACACTTGAACCGAATGATGTTTCGACGATGTCGGAGTTGATTTTAAAGGAAACAGGAGTTGTAAGAGTAGGGTGTTTGGCGGGACCTAATTTGGCTACGGAGATTGCCGATAAACAGATTGCAGCAGCGGTCGTTGCGAGCAAATACGATGAAGTTATTGACATTGGTAAAAAGGCTTTGGCTTCCAAGCGTTTTATGGTCTATGGGAGTAATCAATTAATTGGAATTGAGCTGGCGGGAGTGCTAAAAAATTATATAGCGATAGCTGCCGGAATGACCGTTGGGCTTGGTTATGGAGATAATGCACGAGCTTTACTCATTACGCGTGGAATGACCGAAATGATATATATAGCAAAGGCGTTTGGTATCGGGCCGGAGGCTTTTCTAGGGATAGCGGGGGTAGGAGATTTAATTGCGACTTGCAACAGTAAGTTGAGTCGTAATTTTAGAGTGGGTTATTTTCTTACACAAGGCAAGAAATTAGAGGATATAAAGGCTGAAATCGGCGAGGTAGCCGAGGGGGTAAAAACACTTCAATTGATAAAAGCGTTTAGTAATTATGGTTTTAGAGCTCCGATAGCCAGTATTTTGTACCGTATCATTTTTGAAGGTATGGAAATCGAAAAAGGATTAAATCATCTGATGCGCTTAAACGTAGAATCGGATGTTGATTTTTTGACCTGATTTTTTTATTGCGTTAGGGATTGTATCCCTAACATGAATAAAATAGAAAGCATAAAGCGTTTTTATTTTCCTTATCCTTCTTCAAAATTATTTTCCATAGCTGGGGCTATGCAAAAGAATTTTTCATCGTCTAAGAAAACTAAAATTCACTTTCTTGCTTCCAATTTTATCCACGTTAGGGATAGAACGGCATGTTTGAGCTCTTTTTTGCTTGCTTGCTGTTTGCAAGCAAAAAAAGCGAGTAGTGATAGCCCGACCCTACTATTCAAAAACAGTGTTTAGCGATAGCGATATGCTGTTTTTGAATAGTAGGGGAACGCCCAAATTTATTTATAACGATATATCAATTCTAAAAAAAAGATAATTATCATTTTGTTTCTTATTTTTGTGGCTTAGAACTACTAACACATACTTATTATGAATGTATATTTAGACAATGCGGCTACTACGCCTATGGCTCCTGAGGTTGTGGATGCTATGATTCCTTTTATGAGAGAGCACTTCGGCAATCCGTCTTCTACGCATGCTTTTGGACGTAAAACTAAAAATGTGGTAGAAATTGTCCGTAAACAAATTGCTAAGGAATTGAATGCTGACCCTTCGGAAATTATTTTTACTTCGGGAGGGACGGAAGCAGATAATATGGCGTTGGCAACTTCGGTTTTTGATTTAGGAGTGGAGCGGATTATTACGAGTCCGATTGAGCATCATGCGGTAGGGCATACGTCTGAGTATTTGGCTGAAAATCACAAGGTATCGGTAGTACACGTACGATTGGATGAAAAGGGTAGTGTGGATATTGATCATTTGGAAGAGTTGTTAAGTAATTCGGATAAAAAAACGTTGGTGTCATTGATGCACGGGAATAATGAAATTGGTAATCTACTTCCTTTGGAAAAGGTTTCTGCTTTGTGTCAACAGTACGATGCTTTGTTTCATTCGGATACGGTGCAAACGATGGGACACTATCGTTTTGATTTGCAAAAAACACCTATTGATTTTATTACTTGTGCCGCTCATAAATTTCATGGCCCTAAGGGGGTTGGTTTTTTGTATGTTAGGAAAAATAATAAAATCAAGTCTTTTATCCACGGAGGAACGCAAGAACGAGGTCATCGAGCCGGTACGGTAAATGTAGCCGGAGTTGTAGGGTTGGGAAAGGCGATTGAATTAGCGTTTAGCGAAGTAGAGGAGCATCAAAAACATGTGCAAGGGTTAAAGAGTTATATGAAGGAGGAATTGAAGAAGATAAATCCGAATATCCGTTTTAATGGTGAACAAGATGAAAGTAAGTCGCTTTATACGGTGTTGAATGTTTGTTTTCCTCAAAATGAGAAGACGGGAATGTTTTTGTTTAGCTTGGATATAAATGGTATCGCAGCATCAGGCGGGAGTGCTTGTTCTTCGGGTAGTAACCAAGGTTCTCATGTGATTTCGGAGTTGGAGAATGTTTCGGATTGTCAACCTATTCGTTTTTCATTTAGCCGTTATACCACCAAAGAGGAAATTGACTATGCTTTGAGTAAAATTAAGGAGATGTTGGCTGAGTAATTGAGTTAACTTATCTGTTTATTCGCAAAAGCAGAAAAATGGTATGAATAAAATACTGAAAGCATATAATAAAACAAACGCCTTTGGTCGTCTATTTGGTATGGATTATAAAATAACTAGTCCAACTACCATAGAATATTATATGACCGTAGATGAACAGTTTTTGGCTACACCTACTGCTATGCACGGAGGAGCTTTGGCGGGAATGATGGATGCGGTGGTGGGAGTTGCATCATTGAATGTTACTTCTAAAAAAGGGAAAGTAGTATCTACTATTGAATTTAAAATCAATTATTTAAAACCTGTGTTGTTAGGGGATGAATTGAAAGGGGTAGGGACGGTGCTTTCTGAAGGAAACAGAATTATCATCACAAAAGGAGAGATTTTCAATCAAAATGATGAATTGGTTGCTCTTGCTACGGCAACGTTAAATGCTTATCCTTGGGGAAAAAGTGATTTTTATTCGGAGGAATAATAGATAGAATCAAAACATCAAATTATCTTTTGATTTCAGTAAAGAAACTTCTATTTCAAAACACATCAGTATAAAGTGAATTTGTCGTAGTTTTTGGATGATTTCGGTTTTGTCGAGTATAGCATCTCCTTTTACCATTAGCAAATAATCGGCATGTTTTTGCTCAGGAATTAAATAGCCGGTCTTTGTGCGGTTGGAGATGAGGTGTACTTCTTCCTCCTTATCAAAATCAAATTCAGAAAAAAGAGAATGATAACTGTAACGGTTTTGCCGTTTATGAAAGACTTCTATCTTCTCATTTTGTTTAGTTAACGATAATTCTAAAACTTTATTTACTGCCCAACAAACACGATAGTCTTTTTCGTGACTACTGATGCCGTATAAACTAAAATCGTATTCAAAGTCGTCTTCTAACAGGTATTTCATAAAGCAAAAAAATCCCGATTTGCTCTACGGAACAAATCGGGATAAAATTAGTACAATATTTTATACTATCTTCCTAATCGAAGATAACTTTCATCTCTACTCTTCTATTTTTTTGTTTTCCTTCTTTTGTTTTGTTATCCGCAATTGGTTGAGTTTCTCCGAAACCTTCTACAATTAAACGGTCGGGGCTAATACCTTTTGCCGTTAAGTAATTTGCAACGGCTTGTGCCCTTTCTTTTGATAGTCGGAGGTTTGCTGAAGCACTTCCATCACTATCGGTATGACCGGAAATTCTTAATCTCCACGTTGGTTTCTTTTGTAATAATTCTGCCAACGCTTGTAAAGATGGATAAGAGGCATCTTTGATGATTGCTCTTCCTGATTCGAACTCTAAGTTATCAAATGCCGTATTCAACACTTCTTGTTCTTCTTTTTTGATTTCAGGACAACCATTGTTAGAAGCAGGTCCCGGAGTATTCGGGCATTTGTCCGTTTTGTTCGGTACGCCGTCTTTGTCGGAATCTTCATTCGGGCAACCTTGATTTTCGATTAATCCCGGAGTATTCGGACATTTATCTTTGTTGTCTTTTACTCCATCATTATCCCTGTCTCCCCATGGACAACCGTTGTTCTCCATATCTCCGGCTTCCATTGGGCAAGCATCGATATGGTCAGGTAAACCGTCTGCATCACTGTCCGGACAACCTTCCATATCTTTTGAACCTACTTGGGTAGGACATTTATCTTCGCTATCTTGGATGCCGTCTTCATCAGTATCCGGGCAACCTTCAAAGGCTTTTATTCCTGCAACATCCGGACATTTATCTTCAGCATCGATAATTCCGTCAGCATCTTTGTCCGGGCATCCGTTTGTTTCTTTCTTTCCTTTTTCCGTAGGACAAGCATCTTCACTATCTTTTATGCCATCTCCATCTGTATCCGGACAACCTTTAAAGGCTGGTATTCCTGCAACTTGAGGACAAGCATCTTCATGGTCAGGGATACTGTCTTTGTCGGAGTCAGGGCAACCGTTAAAAATTTCCAATCCGGCTACTTCAGGGCAATTATCTTTTTTGTCTTTTATACCGTCGCCGTCTTTATCTTTATTTTTGCGACCGAATGTTAAGTTAATTCCTGCTCTTACGTGCATGTTTTTAGCACTGTAAGGGTATTTAAAGCTAGAGCTTCCGGTTTTCATCTCAGCCAGTTTTCCTGCCAATACATTGTCGGTAATCATATATATTTGGAAAGAACCTAAATTCAGACTCATACCTAATCCTATGTTTTGGTAATCTCTATGCGTAATAGAATAAGATGCCGTAAGTTGTAAGATACGACCTAAGTCTTGCGTGTAGGCAACAGAATAAGAAGGTCTTAGACGACCTCTAAATAATTCTCCGTGAAATAAACCTGAAACTTTACCTCTGTACTTTCCTGCATCAAATAGTTTATAACTTCCCGTTAAATAGAATCTTGTCATCAAAGAAGTTGAATAAGCTTTGGTGTTGGAAGTAGCATTAAAGCTGTTTTTAAAATCATCTTCGGTTCTGGTTACAAGAGCGTCAATAGAATCTTGCCTTACAGAGTCCGCCGCCATTACTGCGTTGGAAAAATCAATTCCTCTAAAGACAAATTCACCGTTATCGGTTACCACATTTTTAACGTCATTTTTCCAACGGATAAATCCTAAGTCTAATACACTTGCAGCAACGGTTATTTTATCATTAAGTTGGTAAGTTGCACCCAAGTCAATAGCGAAGCCTCTGTTTTTTCTTTTCATTAAATAGGACTTGAAATCGTTATTTTCCAAGTCATTGTTACCATCAATACTATCTGTTAACGTGTACAAACCTGAGGTGTTTACATCATATTGACCGCTAATCGTCCAATCGTAAGTATTCGGGTCGGTTTTCCATTTAATGTCGCTCTTTTTAGTGTGGATATTTTCCATGCCGTATAAGTATTTTACTTTAGCTCCAACACTTAATTTATCTCCCAATTCACGTTGAAGTCCCAAAGCGTATTCCCTGTAATGGTTTAATTCCATTCCGAAATTTGAGAAATCTAATGTTCCATCGTTGAGTTGAGAAAAATTGGCATTTCCCGTTAAAGGAAAACGCAATAAATCTCCCGGTAAAGTTAATCGGGCAAAAGCATTTTCCGTAATGTTAAAACTAATGTAGTTCTTCTCTTTAAAAAGAAAACCGAAATTGATAAGGTCAACTTTAGAAGAAAAACTAATGTCGTTTCTCTTTTTCCACATCGACTTTAGATGGTCGATTCTCAGT
>JALTUD010000225.1 GCA_027047735.1 Flavobacteriales bacterium
TGTTGTTGTGAGAGCGAGAGGCGACTATTATAAGGTGGTCTTTTGGTTTTTGGGTTTTTATTGGTGAATGAGAGATTGGGTGATTGGGTGATTGGTATGTTTGTTTGAAAGATCCTTTACCTTTTTCTCCGTAATATAAGTGTCCCAGAACCGGGGCGTAAACTACACCTAAAATGGGTTCTCCATTTTCTATTAGGGCTACGTTTACCGTAAACTCGTCGTTCTTTTTTATAAATTCCTTAGTTCCATCCAATGGATCGATTAACCAGTATTGTTTATAGTTTTTTCGTATTTCGTAATCGGGGATTGCTCCTTCCTCACTAATTATAGGAATACCCGTTGTTTCTAAATACTTCACCAACTCCATATGCGAGGCAAGGTCTGCCTTGGTTAAGGGAGAATCGTCACTTTTAGTTTCTACCCCAAAGTCGGCTGAGTGGTAGATTTCTAGGATTTTTTCTCCGGCGGAGAGGGTTGCGGTTATTAGGTTTTCTAGCATATTCTATTCTTGTATGTGAGACTTGGTGATGAGGAGAGTTGGAGAAAAGGAGAAGGGGGGACAGAGGGGAAGATGATTCTTCATCTAAGACCTACTTCTTTGACACCATTTCTCGGGTTGATTTCTCATATTCACCAATTTTCCTAAAACTTTATCATATTCTTTATCTAATCTATTATATGTTTCTATATCAATATATTTCGAATCTTTCGAAAACTGTAACCAAACTTGAGTTTCACTTGCCTCTGCCTCTGAGTCAATAATCTTAGCAACAAAAGACTTAGGATAAATTCGCTTTCGCCAAGCCTCCGCAATATTAGCAGGAACAGAGCGAGAAGCCCTTCGAATTTGATCGGTTAGCGAATATCGCTCCTCTTTCGGAAATGATTTGGATAATTCAAAAATCTCCATTGCTAATGCATAAGAAATCTTAAAAACATCTAAATCCTTATGTGTAAATATCTTTGCCATCAATTAAACCTCTTCAATTCTCCCCTACTCCTCATCTCCTTATCTCCAAGTCCCCCAGCCTCCCCTTCTCCAACTCTTCCCTAAAACTCAATTCTTTCCAAAACCCCCTCCAAAATCATCTCAACTGAATCTTTAATACTCAGCACATTAGTTTTAATCTCCAAATCGCAATCCAAAGGAGCGTTAAAAGGAGAATCTATGCCGGTGAAGTTTTTGATTTCTCCACGGCGTGCTTTTTCGTAAAGACCTTTTACATCACGCTTTTCGCAGACTTCAAGGGGTGCGTTTACGTATATTTCAAAGAAATTTTCTTTTCCTATAATCTCTTTTGCCATATCACGGATCTCTTTCGTAGGACTGATAAAACTATTAAGTGTTATCACACCACTATGAACCAGTAGTTTACTTACCTCTGCTATACGGCGGATATTTTCAAGACGATCTGCTTCGGTAAATTTTAAATTATTATTAATTCCACTACGGATATTATCTCCATCCAATACCTGCGTAAGAAAACCCCTTTTGTGTAAAACTTTTTCAAGATTTTGCGCAAGCGTTGTTTTCCCCGAGCCGGATAATCCGGTAAACCAAATTACTAAGGAGCGCTGATTTAATAGTTTCTCTTTATCCTCACGTTTAAGAATCTTATCAAAAGTAGTATAAATGTGATTTTCCAAGTCTTTTTCCTTCATTTTTTTATTTTTAAAAATACCAAAAGTATAAAATGCTCACTGTTCCAATCATATAAAGCGCTGTTAAAGGCGCTCCTATTTTAAAATAATCTTTAAACTTATATCCTCCAGGGCCATATACCATGAGATTCGTTTGATAGCCTATGGGAGTCATGAAATTTGCCGCTGCTGCAAAAGCGATTAAGAGCATAAATGGAATGGGATTTAATGCTTCGCTATGGGCGTATGATAAAGCGATGGGAAAGATTAATGCCACAGCAGCCAAATTAGTAATATAGGCGGCAAGAATACTGGTAATAAAA
>JALTUD010000226.1 GCA_027047735.1 Flavobacteriales bacterium
AATGCTTTATCAAACAAAATCTTATTTTCGATACCTAAAAAAGGCAAAGGGAGCACACGGAGTTCATTCCCCGTTTGTGTTTGATTTAATGCGTCAAGTTTTTGATACTAAAGATAGATTCTATGCTTTTGAAGCAATTGAGTTAATCAGAAAACAACTCATACTAGACAATCGAAAAATAGAAATTAATGACTTAGGAGCCGGTTCTAAAAAAGGAAACAACAAAACAAAAACGATTTCTAAAATTGTAAAATCCGCTTCTAAACCTCCTAAATACGGACAGTTACTCTTTCGTTTGGCAAATTATTCACAAGTTACCAATGCTTTAGAAATAGGCACATCTCTGGGAATAAGCACCGCATACTTAGCCAAAGCAAGAAAAACAGCTGAAATAACGACCTTAGAAGGCGACTCCAATATCGCTCGAATTGCTGAAGAAAATTTCAAAAAACTAAAGTTGAACAACGTAACATTAATCAAGGGCAATTTTGATAATACATTACCTCTCTTTCTCAAAGATAAAAAAAAGCTTGATTTTGTCTTTTTTGATGGTAACCATACTCAAAAATCAACGTTAAATTACTTTAACCAATGTCTATCAAAAACACATAATAACACTATCTTTGTCTTTGATGATATCTATTGGTCGGAAGGAATGACCAAAGCGTGGGAAGATATAAAAACAGACAACAGAGTAACAACAACAATAGACATTTTTCAAATGGGAATCGTCTTTTTCAGAAAAGAACTACCCAAACAACACCTTGTAATAAAATATTAATAAAATGAGAGCTTTAGTTGTATCGGGAGGAGGAAGTAAAGGAGCTTTTGCCGGAGGAATGGCAGAGCACTTCATCAACGATTTAGGAATTGAGTACGATGTATTTACCGGCTCATCCACCGGTAGTTTATTAATTCCCATGCTTGCTTCAGGAAACTTAGCAAAAGCAAAAGATATTTACACCCGTATAACGGAAAAAGATATTTTCACTATCAACCCTTACAAAATAAAAATAAAAAAAGGTGTTGTTCATATCAAAATGCATCACTTCAACATCTTACGCTCTTTTTTGAGAGGAAATAAAACTTTTGGCAGTTCAAGAAAATTAAGAAAAACCATTGGTAAATTTTTTACCAAAACAGAGTTTGAAGCGATAAAGCTTAGCAAAAAAGATGTTATCGTTACTGTATCTAATATTTCCAGAAATATTGTAGAGTACAAGTCATTGAAAGAACACAGCTATGAAGATTTTTGCGACTGGGTTTGGGCCTCGGCAAATTTTCTTCCTTTTATGAGTTTAGTAACCAAAAACGGTATGGAATACGGAGATGGTGGATTTGGGAATAATATTCCTATTCAATCTGCCATTGATGCTGGAGCTACCGAGATAGACGTTATTGTTCTTGACCCAATCGAGTCCTTATCAAATAGGATGCACTCTGCAAATGCAATAGATTTACTTTTCAATGTGTTTGATTACTTACTGGACCAGACAACAGCGAGCCGTTTGGAATTATCAAAATTACGAGCTAAAAACAAAGAAGTCAAAGTCAATATCTATCACACACCGAGAAAACTCACAGAAAACTCTTTGGTATTCAATGCCAATAGAATGAAACGATGGTGGAAAGAAGGATACGAATATGCTAAACGTGTTCGATCGGAATCAACCATCATACAACCCGAATAAGACATTCATGAATCACAAAAATACAACTGACACTATCTGTGCAATCGCTACACCAAAAGGAGTTGGAGCTATTGCTATTATCCGGTTATCCGGTGAAAATTCGATTAAAATAGTAAACAAAATATTCTCAAAAGAAATAACAAACGTTAAAGGATATAGTGTTCACTACGGTACAATTTCAGAAAACCAACAGGTAGTAGATGATGTTCTGGTAACTGTTTTTAGAGCACCACATTCATTTACGGGTGAAAACAGTGTAGAAATAGCCTGTCACGGCTCAAGCTATATTCAGCAAAAAATCATAGAAATAGTATTGAGAAACGGAGCAAGACCCGCTTCACCCGGTGAATTTTCGCAACGAGCCTTTTTTAATGGGAAATTTGACCTAACTCAAACCGAAGCAATAGCAGATTTAATACATGCACAAAGTGAAGCTGCTCATCGTCTTGCTATGCAGCAAATGAAAGGAGGTGTCAGTAATCAATTAAAAGAGCTTCGTCAAAAAATGATGAACTTTGCTTCTCTCATCGAATTGGAATTGGATTTTTCTGAAGAAGATGTAGAATTTGCAGACAGAAAAGAACTGATTTCATTAGTTACCGAAACGATACGTTTTGTACAAAAACTAAAAAACACCTTCAAACTGGGAAATGCTATAAAAAATGGAGTACAAACCACTATTGTGGGGCGTCCAAACGCAGGAAAATCTACATTACTAAATTCCTTATTGGATGAAGAACGGGCAATTGTTTCCAATATCGCAGGAACAACTCGCGACACCATTGAAGAAACATTAAACATAAATGGTATTCTCTTTCGGTTCATCGACACCGCAGGACTAAGAGAAACTTCCGATGAAATTGAAAAACAAGGGGTAGAAAAAGCACTTGAAAAAGTTAACTTGTCAGCCATATATATTTATCTTTTTGATGCTGATAAAACAGATATTAAAGAAGTAGAAAAAGATTTATCCCTATTCCCTAAAGGAATTTCCAACCTTATAGTAGCAAATAAAGCAGATTTGATTTCAAAAGAAAGAAAAACAGAGTTGATACAACACTTCGGAGATGATTTGCTACTGATTTCCGCAAAAGAAAATAAATCAATTCAAAAATTGAAAGATAAATTACTCAATGTAATTGATGCTGACAGATTAAACTCGGGAGATGTTATCATTACCAACACCCGGCATGTAGATGCTCTGGAACAAGCTGAATTGGATTTGCAAAAAACAGTAGAAGGACTACAACAAAATATACCGGGAGACCTTATCGCTATGGATATACGTCAAGCTCTATATCATCTTGGAAGTATCACTGGAGAAGTTACCGGCGACGATTTATTGGGAAATATTTTCGCTAATTTTTGTATTGGGAAGTAACTCTAAAATAGCCATTATTTTTAACAATGTTTATGAAAAAAACGAACTTGTTTTTAGAACGATTATAAATAATAAGTGTTAATTTTGTAAATAATAAATCAATAAACTAAAAAAACAAATAAAATGGGAGTATTAGTAGGAAGAAAAGCACCTAATTTTACTGCACAGGCAGTAATAAACGGAAACGAAATAGTAGAAAACTTTTCGTTAGAACAATTCAAAGGAAAATATGTTGTATTATTCTTTTATCCAAAAGATTTTACTTTCGTATGTCCTACTGAATTGTTTGCATTCCAAGAAAAACTAGAAGAATTTAAGAAAAGAAACGTAGAAGTTATTGCAGTATCAACCGATACGGAACAATCGCACTGGGGATGGTTACAATTACCTAAAAACAAAGGCGGAATCGAAGGTGTAACTTACCCATTGGTAGCAGACACAAACAAAACTATTTCAATGAACTATGATGTGCTTGCAGGCGAGTATGATTGGGATGAAGAAGGAAATTGGTCAGCAACCGGTGAATTAATCGCTTACAGAGGTTTATTCCTTATCGACAAAGACGGAATTGTTAGACATCAATTAGTCAATGATTTACCACTAGGTAGAAGTGTTGATGAAGCGTTAAGAATGGTAGATGCTCTTCAATTTGTAGAAGAAAACGGTGAGGCTTGTCCTGCAAACTGGAACCAAGGTGCAGAAGGACTAAAAGCTACACACGAGGGTGTTGCTGAATATTTGGCTACACACTAAAAGTTAGTCACATCATTTAATAAATTTTAAATGAAATAAAAATTAGGATAAAAGTCGTGTCCTTTGGGACGCGACTTTTTTTTTGAAATAAAAACAGATAAAGTAAACAATGTGTTATCTTCTTTTTGTTTTTGGTATTTTCAATATTCAAATGGTATTATTGCGAATACCCTAGTTCCAATTTTTTAAGTGGTAACACAATAATAAATTAGAATTATGAAAACATTTATAGCAGTAACATTATTAATTATTTTTAATGTCTTTAACATCAAAGCACAAGACTCATTAGTTAATTTTAAAGAAACCCATTTATTAGTGGACGGAATTGAAATGAATGTTGGGAACACCATTTTGAAAGGAAATGAAAAACAAATCAAAAAGTCTTGGAAAGCCTTTATTAAAAAACAGACACACAGAAGGGTACACCACAGTAAAAACATCTACACGGTAAATAAAGTAGTTGTAAATCAAATTACGGATAAACGTGGAGATTTAATGGCTTTTATTTACCGAACAGATAATAAAGTTTCCGTAAATATTGCTTACAAACTAGGTTACGATGTTTATCTAACGAACAATCATTACCCGGAGGATTTTAAACGCTTGGAAAAATTTACTCAGTTTTTTGTTTATAATTATTATAACGACTTTTTGCCGGTATATATTAAAAGCAGAATAAAAGATTTGAGGATGCTTAAAAAAGAAGAAAGAAAAGCCAATAAAAAAGTAGAAAAAAGTAGAAATCAAATTTTGGCTAATCAAAAAAAGATAAGAAGCATTGAAAGAAAAATTGAAAAGCTACAACTAAAAGCGGAAAAAAGTCAAGACACCATAAAGAAAAACGATGTCAACTTTAAGATTGAAAACTTTAAAGAACACATAAATAGAAACAAAGAAAAAATAGAAGAACTAAAAGTCGAAAAAGAACTTCGCAAAAAATTTCTTGAAACCATCAAGAGAAAAAAGAAAAATATCAGAAAAGATATAGACGAAGCAAAATTGACACTTTTAGATGTGAAAACAGAGATTAAAAATTACAAATAAATACAAAGCCCAACCTCCAAGTGTTGGGCTTTTCTTGTTGAAACAACGAAGAAAGAACAATCTATTCTTACTATTCATACCATTTAAACATTGAAATGAGTCGTATAAAGCGTTTTTATTTTCCTTATACTTCTTCATAAAATCTTTCCATAGCTATGGAAAGATTTTATTCATTGTTTAAGAAAACTAAAACTCACTGTCTTTCATCTCTTCTCAATATTCAAATGGTATCAAACGGAAAAACGATTTTATAAAACGCTCCTTTTCTATCATTTAGTATTTCTACTTCACCATCTATTTGTTCTATCAATGTATCTATTAATTCTGTTCCGAGCGTTCCATTATTTTTCAAGCTAAATCCTTCTGGAAAACCAACACCGTTATCGCCAATTATCATCGTTATCACATTATCCTTTAAGGTCATTTCACAATAAATCGTAAAATCATCCTGCTGAAAGTTTGATTTACCATGCTTAAAAGAATTGGTAACTGTTTCATTGATAATTAAACTTAACGGTATAACCGTATCTAGTTCAAGCCGTTCAATCTCAAGGTTTGTTTTTACAGACACTCTTTGCCCCGTAGCGTAAGAAGCCACCAAATTCCGAATAAGCTCATTGATATATTCCGGAAGATTAACCGCACTCAAATCATTACTCATATATAATTTTTCATGTACCAAAGCCATAGCAGCAACCCTTTGTTGACAATCGATAAAATGATTAGCAACAGAAGTATCCTCAATCGTAGAAGCCTGTAGGCGAAGTAAGCTCGTTATGATTTGAAGATTATTTTTTACCCGATGATGAATTTCTTTTATTAAAATGGTCTTCTCCTCATTATCCAATGTAGTAATTTCTAAATCTGTTTCCAGTTTTTTATTTTTATTCAAGTATCTATATATAAAATCAGCACTTATCAGCAGTAATATCAACAAGCCCCACAACATATAATTTTGTCTTTTTATATGATTTTTCTCTTCCAAAATCCGAGCATTCAAGGCTTGTAATTTCTTATTATTTTCCTTACTAAGTTCAATCTCTTGTTTTTGTTGTTGATACTTATATTTTGCAGATAATTCCTCAATCTTATCTTCATTCGATTTTTTTAATGCTTGCTGAAAATAATCGACATAATTCACATACATCTCTATTATTTTATCCTTGTCTCCCAACATCTTATACGCATCAATCAAACCACTGTAAAAATCTCTTAAATCAAAAATAGAATGTGTAGCTTTTGCAAGTTTTAGTCCTTCCGTGTAATAAAAAAGTGTTTTTTTCGGATGATTTAATGACTGATGATAAAAACCTAAATTCATCAGGCTTTCCATAATTTTTAACGTATCCCCTTGCCTTTGTCTTACCTCAAAAGCTTTCTCAAAATTATATTTAGACTTCCCGTAATCACCTGTATTAAAATAGATGATAGCTAAATTATTGTAGGCATTAGCCAAATCATTTTGGGTTCCATAATTAAAACTATAATCTAAAAAATGATTAAAATAATACGTTGCAGAATCCAAATCTCCGACATCCAAATAATACAAGCCCTGTAAATTTTGATAACGATATTTCGCCAAAGTATCAGCAATATGAGTTAAAACCAATTTTGTTTTACCTATCATCTCTTTTGCTTTATCGTACTTTTCGACGTCCAAATACAATTTCGTAAGATTTATCATCGGAGAATAAATACACTCGTAAGACGTATCTGCTCCGGGAATTTCTATCGCTTTGATGTAATAAGCAATAGCTTCGTCATAATCACGCGTTTTATGATAAGCCCTGCCTAATGTGGCAAAAGTAATAGCAGTTTCGCAAGGCGTAGCAAATTTTTCGCGAAGTTCTATCGC
>JALTUD010000227.1 GCA_027047735.1 Flavobacteriales bacterium
TAAGAAAACTAAACTCCGTTTTCTTTGCACTCACCTGCCCCGCGTTAGGGATAGAACGGCGTGTTTGAGCTCTTTTTGGCTTGCTTGCTGTTTGCAAGCCAAAAAAGCGAGTAGTGATAGCCCGACCCATTTTTGCTAAAGATACGTTTCGCGAGAGCGATATGTATCTTTAGCAAAAATGGGGAACGCCCAAAACTTGCATAAATTTACGAAAAATATTTTAGATTTAGCGATATATCCAAAGAGAAGGGTTTTGGCTTTTCATTCCCGAAGAGGTGATTTGCCAAATTTCAAAATGTGCTTCGGATACATTACCCGATGGTGCGGGCAATAATTTGCCGATTTTTTGCTTAATGGATACGGTTTCGCCTTTTTTTACATAGACTTCTGCCAAGTTTGAATAGACGGTTCTGTAATTTCCGTGACTGACCATAACGACTTTTCCCGCTCCCGGTATAATGAAAACACTGGTAACTTTTCCGCCGAAAACCGCCCGTACTTCGGCTCCTTTTGTAGTGGTAATATCTATACCGTTATTTTCGATATACGCCGTACTCACTACATCGTGTTGTTGTTTTCCGTAACGCCCTGTTATTTCTCCTTTGAATACCGGCCACGGCAATTTTCCTTTGTTGGATGCGAAATTTTTGGACAATGCCGTTGTTTCAGGCGTGGTTACAAATCCTTTGGTTTTGTTTTTCTTGGCTTCTTCAGCTATTTCTTTTTCTATTGCCTTGCGAATCGCCATTGCTATTCGCTCTCGTTTGGCTTTTTGCTGTTGCAATTGTTTTTTTAGCAACGCTTCGTTGGCTTGTAGTTTCTTTAAGGATTCTTGTTGTGCTTGCTTGTCTTTTAAGAACAATTGTTTTTCTTGTTTTTGAGCAATTGCTAAGCCTTCTTTCTCCGCTTTAATTTGTTCTAATTCAACGATTTTATCCGCCAATAATTGTTGCGTACTTTTTATACGCTCTACTTGTTTTTGACGGTAATCGGTGTATTGTTGAATGTACTTTAATCGATGATAGGCTTCGGTATAGGATTTTGCCGAAAAAACATACAGTAATTTATAATCAACATCTCTGTTTTTAAAGGCATAACGCAACATTTTAGCGTACTCCTCTTTAAGTTCCTTCAGCTCGTTTTGCAGTTGTTCTACTTCCTTACGGCTTTCAGCAATTTCATTGTCCAACCGTTTCATCTGGTAATTAATGTTAGACATTAATGACTCACGATAAGCAATTTGATGATTGATAATTGCCAATTCGGTCATAGTCAACTGCTCTGTTTGACGTGTCTTTTGGATTAGATTTTTAGTCGTCGCTATTTTACGTTTGAGTTCTTCTTCCTGCTTTTTTAGCTTTCTACTCTTCTGAGCGAACACAGTCAGAGGCAACCATAATAATATAAAAATCCAATATTTCATTATTCAAAGACCATAGGTTTGTAAGAATCGGTCAATTTAAAAGGCATTGTTTGCGGTTTATTTACCGCGACTTTATTGTATTTCAGTTTTAAAACCACTGTATCTTTGGGCGTAGTCATCAATACCTCAGCATAAAAAGGAAACAAACCACCCTCTTCGACCTCTTTCCAATCATCATACTTTACGATGATAGAAGTGGTATCTTTCAGCAAATCAATTTCCACCTTTTGGCATTTATAATTATCGGGATTAATCCAACAGCGGTAAAGAAAATCACGATGTTTTTTTACTCCTTTTTTTAGTAACTTATCCATCTTTTTCACCTTCGCCGAACTCAATACATACAAGCCGTCTTCAATACCGGTTTTATATTTCGTATCATAATCAAAAGCCACCGCATTACCTGCAAAAAACTCTTCCAACAAACTGTAATCCAACTCTGTATCCAAAAACCGATTCACCGACCTAAAATCATCCAGATAATATTCCTTTCCGTTAATTTTTTTCAACACCTTAATCGAATCGTTGGAAGCAATCGCCGTCATAATCTGAATACCTTTCGACAGGTTCACCCACGACGCACTGTCTCTGCGAACCCTAACATTGGTCTTTACGCCGTATTCCTTGCCCTCGTATTTGATTTTAGCATTTGCTTTTGAACGTAACCACGAATATTCAAAACTGTTATTTCGCAAAGAATCCACTAATACTTTCCAGTTTTTATGCTTCAGTTTTACGCCATCAGCCGTACGCTTTTTATTCCCGCAGGAGAACAGAAAAACGGAAAACAATAAACTATATATCAAAAATCTAACTTTCACTTTTTATCATTATTATATGTTGGGCGTTCCCCTTTTCCCGTAAACAAACATAACGCTCTCGCGTAACGTCTGTTTACAGGAAAAGGGTCGGGCTATCCACTATATCTTTTGCCCTCCAAAAGGAGGGAGGGCAAAAGGATGCCGTTTCTATCCCTAACGCATAAGTACTAAAAAAACATTTTACAGTGCTTAAAGTAACTAAGTTGGCGATACCAATCCGTCAAGCAAATACATTGCCAATCAAACTGCGAATATCCACAAAAATATCGACTTCTTTGTTTCTATGGTATTTAATTTATCCAAAGTCTTTTGTTAACGGATAAAAAGAAAAGATTTTAATTCAGAATAATACATAAACAAGTTCATTTCTTTATCTTTGTTGTTCGATGAGTGTATTAAAAAATAAAGACGAAAAAGAATCTTGGTTCAGCAAACTAACCAAAAAAGCAAGGTTGGTGGTTGTGGATTTAGATACGTTTGAAGAAGTTAGACATTTCAATTTCACTACACTCGGAATCATTATTTACAGTCTTTTCGCTCTGATGATTCTCGTTAGCTTAATTTGGCTTACCATTGCTTACACTTCCATCCGCGAAGCAATACCGGGTTATCCGAACATAGCCGAACAAAAAAGACTGGCTCATTTAGACAAAAAAAACCTGGCTTGGATAGAAGAAAAACAACGGATTTTAAACCAAGAACACATTTACTACAAAGATTTAATGACTATTCTTAGAGATAGTATAGTTTACGATTCTATCCTCAATGGCAAAACCATTGATTCGTCAGCACTCGAAAAAATAGATTTTTCCATTTCAAAAGAAGATTCTATCCTAAGACAAAAGATAGAGGAACAAGAAAAGTATTTAATCTCGCAAAATAAAAACATTCAATACAAAGACCTGAAAGGTATTTTATTTTTTCCTCCCGTATATGGGGAGTTGTCGGATAGTATAGACGTACAAAAAGGACATTTCGGAATTGACATCATCGCTCCGAAAGATGAAGCGGTAAAATCAACGCTTGGAGGTACGGTTATCGTCACCGATTGGTCGCCCAATAACGGAAATGTTATTTATATACAACACAACCATAATTTGGTTTCGGTATATAAACATAATTCCGTGTTACTTAAAAAAGTAGGTGATATTGTAAAAACAGGCGAGCCGATTGCTATCATTGGAAACTCAGGAAATTTATCCACGGGACCTCACTTGCACTTTGAATTGTGGCACAAAGGCACACCGTTAAACCCTACCGATTATATTAACTTCAATCAACAATAACACCGTCTTTCATTACCAATTTTCTATCTGCCATATTTGCTAACTCTTCGTTATGTGTTACGATTACAAAAGTTTGATTAAATTCCTCTCGTAAATCAAAAAACAATTGGTGCAACTCTTGAGCATTTTTAGAATCTAAATTTCCACTCGGCTCATCGGCTAAGATTAGCTTAGGATTGTTAATCAAAGCTCGTGCAACGCTTACGCGTTGTTGCTCCCCTCCCGATAATGAATCGGGTTTATGTTCCGCTCTATGTGCCAACCCTAATTTAGTAAGCAATCTCATTGCTCTTTGTTCGGCTTCTTTTTTCGACACACCGGCAATAAAAGCAGGAATACATACATTCTCTAAAGCCGTAAACTCAGGTAATAAATGATGAAATTGAAAAATAAATCCAATATTTTTATTTCTAAACCTTGCTAACTTTTTCTTACTTAAAGTCGAAACATCCACACCGTCAAACAAAACTTTTCCACTACTAGGTAAATCCAACGTTCCTAATATTTGTAAAAAAGTAGTTTTACCCGCTCCCGAAGAACCCACAATAGAAACCACTTCTCCCTCGTTGATATTGATATGAACTCCTTTCAACACCTCCAAATCTCCGTATGCTTTTTTTATTTCAACCGTTTCTATCATTCTATTCAATATTAGGAATCGTAAAAGTAAAACTAATTTGGAACAAGCTCTACTATTCCGTTGGCAAAAGAGAATCTTGAGGTATGAATTTCTTGTCTTTGCTGAATATATGGTTTATACAAACCATCAAATTGCACTCGTTCATCCACTACTTGATTCCACTTTCCTAACAGAGCGATAATCAACTCACTCATTTCTCTCACCGCGTGATTTCCACCGTCATTGGCTGTAATTACATCGCATATTTTATTTTCAATGCAATACTGTTGTAGCATTTTACTGCTATCACGCCTAACCAAAACACGAACACCGCATTCTTTTGCTAAACTCAAATCCAAAATATCATCAAAAGCAAATAAGACCTCATGAGGTTCTATTCCTCTGTTCTTTTTCAACCAATCTAAAATTTTCACCTTGTCTTTCACCTTAAAAAAGACATCATTTAAGTGCTCTCGTTCAGCCCAATAAAAAGCAGTAGGGTTATTTTCTCCGGTTATAATCGCCGTATAAGGAATAGATTGATTTACTAAATAATAAGCAAAACGTAACATATTCCCCCCCATAGAGTCGGCTTCGGAAAAAGACGAAGTTCCGGTTTCATTTTTATATCCGCTATGAAACACACCGTCCCAATCAAAAATAAGAGCTTTTATTGATTTTAATTTATTTACCAATTCCTCAACAGGAGTAATAAATTTCATTCCACTCTCTGTAAACAATTTCTCTACTTTTGCTATTTTCATTCCTACTGTTTAACAAACTTAATTTGATGAACCGGTGAATTATTCTCGTCCAATAATTCAACATAATAGAAACCGTTTTCCAAATTTTCTACATTCAATACATTATTTCTTAACCGTTCTTGAAAAAGAACCGCTCCCGAAATACTCAAAACTCTTACCGATAAATCGGAATCATCTTCCAATCCCTTAAAACTCAAAAATTGAGATGTTGGATTAGGGTAAACCTCTACTCTAATTAAATCCATATTTTCAATACCTGCATAACTGCATTTTGTTGCCAAGCTGTCAAACCAAGTTAAGGCGTAAGAAGTTGCAGGTAAAAAACAACCGTTATGGTCAGCGGAATTATTCAAATTTAACGCTTCAACTTGTGTTGCTCCCAAATTTACCATAGAGTCCAATGTATAACGGGCATTGTTAGGAGAAACCATAGAATCAGAACCGCAATAAAGCATTTTAACAGGTGTTTGAGGCACCCAATTATAGAGGCTGTTTGCTCTTAAAGCTATATTAATAGGATGCGTATCTCTATTGACATCGCCAAGCATATTTTGCAAAACACTATCTTGCATAAAGTTGTAGTAATTTCCACCTCCCAGCATAAAATACCATTCAAATCCGGTATGTGTCCCGGCAAGTAAATAATTTTCGATATTCACATCATAAGGAGAATCATAAATATCAGAATAATTTTGATAAATATTCCCGTAAGCCTCTTGAAACGAAGCTAATATATAAGGTAAAAACGGAGAAGCATAGTAAGTGGAATCTCCGTCAAAAATCATATCATATTGAGCCTTTACCATATCGTACGCACCGGAAAGCGGAGCGGTTGCAATGACATTAAACTCATTTTGCAAATTATTGTCTTGAATATATTTCAATGTTGCCATTGCCGAATGTCCTCCGTGAGAATAACCGGTTATGTATAACTCTCCGTTGTCTGCGGGAACATTAGTTGCAGTATCTAAGTATTCTCTCACAGCTCTCAACAAATCTACCGTAGCGGTAGCTTCGGTTTCCGCATGCTGATATAAATGTATCCCTTGATTATCTCCCAATCCCAAATAATCCGGAAGAACGGCTATATAACCGGACGTAGAAAAGTATATCCCTCTATCAGAGTACGCTCCCGTAGAAGGAACGTTGGTTTTTACAAACTCTGTTCCGTGTTCGTACACCAACAAAGGAGCGGAAGTACAACTAAGTTGCGGTATATAAACTGCTCCCGACGCTACTGTATTATTCCCGTGAGCATCTGTGGTGTTATACGTAATCTTATAACTTTTTACCGGATTAATTAGTAAATTAGCTGTACTCCACCCTCCGGAATTAACCGCAGACTGAACAGCGGAAACAGAATAATCATTTAATGGTGTAACGCTCACCAATGATTGAGAATAAACACCTAATAAAGAAAAAAAGGCTAAAAGAGATAATATTTGTGCTTTCATATATATTTATTTTGGAGTATAAAGTTACTTTAAAAATTTGATAAATAAAACCTTAACAAGGAAAAACAGCCTTGAGCCGTAGTGATACCATTTAAACATTGAAATGGTATTATAGATAGGTGTAAAGTTGTTTTACTCAATACAATTGGCTTTTCGGATAATTTGACGAATTTATTTTTTTCAAGACTTAGGCGTAAAATTTTATTGTAACGGGTTACTGCAAAATTTTACAACGACAGTATTGAGAAAAAGAAAACGTCAAAAATTCGTTAAAGCTATTTGTTTTGAGTATTACAACGTACCTACTTTATAAGCCCGATACGCAGGCGAGCAAAAATTACCGGTTGCGGTTT
>JALTUD010000228.1 GCA_027047735.1 Flavobacteriales bacterium
ATCTATATATTTAATTGGTATGCAACACAAAAGAGTGAGTAGTGATAGCCCGACCTTTCAAGAGTAAAAAACATTGAGCAAAGCGGTATGTTTTTTATTCTTGAAAGGGAACGCCCCCAAAAAAAAATTTTATTCCCCCCCCACCTTTTCATTTTTTATACGTTTCTTATAGTAAGAAACGCTTAAAACAACTATACATTATGCTAAAATCATTACGTTATTCATTCTTCGTCCTTTTGTCATTGGTGCTTATAGGTAGTGCCTCGGGTTCATTTGCACAATACACAATCAGTAAATCGGAAAACTTTTATGGTAGTAAGATACCGCAGTTTATTGAATTTGATAAATCGGGGACTGTGCCTGAGGTTAAAGAGTTAAAACAGTTTTTTATAAAGCAATATAATTTTAATTTAGAATATGAATTATTATCTGAGACAAAAGATGATTTGGGTATTTTGCATAGCCGTTATAAGCAATTGGTAAATGGAAAAGAAATTGAAATAGGGCGTTTTAATGTGCATAGTTCTAATGGAAAGATTATTTCAATTAATGGCTTTTTGGCAGACAGAGTGCCGGCAGAGCCTTCTCAAATAATAAATGAAACCGGCGCGTTAAGCAGTGCTTTGAAATTTGTGGGAGCGACAAAATATATGTGGGAAAATCCGGGACAGGAAAAGTGGTTGAAAGAATTTAAAGGCGAGGTTGGTGCAACCTTTTTTCCGAAGGGTAAATTAGTTTGGTATTCATCCGTAGATGCAGAATCGAAGAAAGCGATTGCAAAGAAAATAAGATTGGCTTATAAGTTTGATATTTATGCCGAAAAACCTGTTTACAGAGCCTTTGTTTATGTTGATGCGGTTACCGGTGAGATTTTAGGGGAAAACAAAGTCATTCATGATGCAGACGTAACAGGTACAGGAAATACAGGGTTTAGCGGAAGTCAAAATTTTACATGCGATTATACAGGTTCTGTTTACAGATTGAGAGAAACAGGGAGAGGAAACGGTGTTGAAACGTATGATATGCAAAATAACACGGATTATTCTTTTGCTACAGATTTTTACAATACCACAGCTACGTGGAATACGGGTACTCCGACAAGTTATCTTTATGCTTTAGATGCTCATTGGGGAGCAGAAATGACCTATGATTATTATTTGAATATACATGGGAGAAATAGTATTGATGGTAATGGTTTTGCATTGTTGAGTTATGTTCATTATGATGTAGATTTTGCCAATGCTTTTTGGGACGGTATGCGAATGACTTATGGTGACGGGAGTAGTGGTTCAACTCCTTACACAACACTTGATATTGTCGGACATGAAATTACCCATGGATTGACCTCTAATACGGCAGATTTAATTTACAACGGAGAATCGGGAGCTTTAAATGAATCATTTAGTGATATTTTTGGCGTTTCTATAGAATGGTTTGCCAAGCCCAATGTTGCAAACTGGCTTATGGGGGACGAAAGAGGTTCTATTATTAGGAACTTAGGTGATCCAAATTCAGAGAGCGATCCGGATACTTATCATGGGAACTATTGGATTTCTACAACAGGTGGGGGTGATAACGGGGGAGTTCATACCAACAGTAATGTACAAAATTATTGGTATTATTTATTAGTAAATGGAGGAAGTGGGGTGAATGACCTTGGTAATTCGTATTCATTTAGTGGGATAGGAATGACAAAAGCCGAACAAATAGCATTTAGAACATTGGTTCATTATTTAGTGAACAGTTCAGATTTTAACGAGTCAAGATTTTACACTATTCAAAGTGCAGTTGATTTGTATGGAGCATGCTCTCCGGAGGTTGAAGCAGTAGTGAACGCTTGGTATGCAGTAGGAGTTGGGGGTGTTTATCAACCCGGTGTTACAGCGAGTTTTGTATCTCTTGGCGATTCTGCTTCTTGTCAAGCTCCCTTTACGGTTGGATTCAGCAATTTATCAGTAAA
>JALTUD010000229.1 GCA_027047735.1 Flavobacteriales bacterium
GTTTTTATAAAGGATAAATATGTCCGTTATAAAATATTTATTATCTTTGTTCCTATATGTTTTCAAAATCATGTGAATATGGATTAAGGGCTATAATATATATAGCGAGACAATCATTTGCCTCTAATAAGGTCGGTATGTCAGAAGTTGCAGATGAAATTGATTCACCCAAAGCATTTACATCAAAAATATTACGGCAATTAACAAAATCCGGATTGGTAAAATCAGTTAAAGGTCCTTATGGTGGTTTTGAAATTGAACACGATAAATTGGCTGAAATAAAATTGAGTCAAGTTGTTGAACTTTTTGATGGAGATGATGTTTACATAGGTTGTGGATTGGGGTTAAGCAAGTGCGATAATAAACACCCTTGTCCGTTGCATCATAAGTTTATTCAAATAAGAAAGGATTTACAACTAATGCTCGAAAATACGAATCTGTTGGAATTGGTAGAAAACAACAAAGAAAATTTATCGTGGTTAAACCGAAAAGCAATAAGAAGCATGTAACTGAAATGAAAAGAGTAGTCAAATAAAAAACAAAAAAAATGGAAATAACAGAACAAGCAATTGTTGGAGATATTGTAGCAGAAAATTATAAAGCTTCAGCAATTTTCAAAAAACACAAAATAGATTTTTGTTGCAACGGGAACAGAAGTATAGATGCTGTTTGTAAAGAAAAAAGTATTGAAACAAAAGAATTAATAAATGAGTTAGAATCAACGTTAAAAGAATCCTCAGATTCACACGATTATGACAGTTGGGATATTGGCTTTTTAGCTGACTACATTTACAATACTCATCATAAATACATAGAAAACAAGATTCCTGAAATTAAACAGTATTTGAATAAAATATGTAGTGTGCACGGAAGTGAACATCCTGAATTATTTGAAATTAGAACGCTTTTCTTTTCAAGTGGTGATGATTTGACACAACATTTAAAGAAGGAAGAATTAATTTTATTTCCTTTCATAAAAAAGTTAGCGGAATTGAAGAAAAACGGACAGAAATTAGAAGAACCTGTACATTTCGGCACTGTTGAGAATCCAATATCTATGATGATGCATGAGCACGATATGGAGGGAGTTCGCTTTAGGAAAATAGCCGAATTGACGAATGATTATACACCACCGAAAGATGCTTGTAATTCGTATAAAACGACTTTCGCTTTGTTAAAAGAGTTTGAAGAAGATTTGCATAAACACATTCATCTGGAAAGCAATATTTTATTCAAAAAAGCGATAAAGCTTGAAAAAGAATTAAGAGCATGAGAAAAGATATAGAAAATAGAGAAGATGTATCAAAATTGGTGCATACTTTTTATGCTTTAATTCGTAAAGATGAATTGTTAGGCCCGATTTTTAACAAACATATCAAAGAGGAGCAATGGCCGGCTCATCTCGAAAAGTTAACCGATTTTTGGGAAACCAATTTGTTTGGAGTGCCTGCCTTTAAAGGAAGTCCGACAATGGCACACATAAAGGTTGATAAAGAATTAGATTATGGGGTGGAACAAAAGCATTTTGGGCAATGGTTGACGATTTGGTTTAGTACGATTGATACTTTATTTGAAGGTGAACGGGCAACACGTGCAAAAGAAGCTGCACGAAGAATGGCAGCCGGACAATTTATGGCAATTTGGCATAACAGACCTGAGAATTAGGTGATAAATAATATCATTTGAATATAGAAAAAGAGACGAAAGAAACTAAAATTCATTTTCTTAGTGCTTATTCCGCCCGCGTTAGGGATTGGTATCCCTAACATGAAATGAAAGTAAGCACATAAAGCGTTTTTGTCGCCCTCATACTTAGTAAAGGTTAATTACCGCTTGTTTATAAGTTAAAAATTAGTTCTTTTCATTTCACTCGTCGTTATTTTTGCGAACCATAGCTACGGCTATGCTTCTTAAAAATGCCTAGATTGAAAAGAAAAAACTCTAATTTCACTTTTATA
>JALTUD010000230.1 GCA_027047735.1 Flavobacteriales bacterium
TTATATTCCAAGAATACAAGACGATGCTCAAACCATAGCACATTGGAATACTTTTGATTGGGGATTGACCGATGAGGATAGTTATTCTCCAAATTATTCCTTTACAGATTCTCCTTACGGAGATTATACCAATCAAGAAGATAAAGAAATCAGATTAAAAGATACGATTTCCTTAGAAAACTGTTTGAGTGCAAAGGCTTCCTTTTATGCTCGTTGGGATATTGAAACCGATTATGATTATGTTCAATTTGAAGTTTCTTTAGACAATGGAGCAACGTGGCAAGCTCAATGCGGAAAATATACCAATGCCGGAACAATAGATCAAATAAGTGGTCAACCTCTTTACGATGGATTGCAAAATGCGTGGGTCAAAGAAGAAATTAATTTAAGCGACTATTTAGGTTATAAAGTTCTGTTTCGTTTTCGTTTGGTTTCTGACCAAGCTGTTGTAGCCGATGGTTTTTATTTCGATGATTTTAAAGTAGAAGTAATAACAGATGGTACTGACGCAATAGATGAACTTTCTTCGATTACCGTTTCCAAAATATTCCCTAATCCGGCAAGCAATCAAGCTACACTTTACTATTCTTTTAATAGTAAAAACCAAGGTGACTTTTACTTATATAATGAGTTAGGAGAGGTAATGATACACAAAAAAGTAAATGGAGGCAAAGGACAATTACAATTGGATTTTAATTCGCTTTCTTCAGGCGTTTATTATTATCGCCTTTCTGCGGGAACCCATTGCTCGGTCATGCAAAAAGTGGTAGTCGTCAAGTGATTTTGGTGATTTGCGTAAAATATACAGAAATGGTAACAATGGTTACACCTCTTGTTAATAAATGAGAGTAGTTTTGACAATAGAATCTAAAAATCAACAAAATGAAAAAAAAAATTAAAACTACATTATTGAGTGTATTGCTGTTTCAGGTGGCAATTACCCAAAACCCTCTTTATATTCCATCGACATTAAGCGGAACGAATATAGTATTGAATTTACAGCAAGGAACTAAACAGTTTTACAGTGGTCAACCAACTAATACAATGGGGGCTAATGGTAATATTTTAGGGCCTACTTTAATTCTAAATCAAGGCGATTCTGTGAATTTTTCGGTAAATAATCAAATTGGACAAATCACTACAATTCATTGGCATGGGATGCATGTGTCCCCTGAAAATGATGGAGGTCCCCATACAACAATTGCTCCTAACGCAACATGGTCTCCGAGTTTTGTTGTTCGGGATAAAGCCGCAACCTATTGGTATCACCCTCATTTACACGAGTATACTAACGAGCATGTTTCAAAAGGTATTGCCGGACTTATTATTGTAAAAGATACCGAAGAAGCGGCCTTAGATTTACCGAGAACTTATGGTATAGATGATTTTCCTTTGGTGATACAAACCAAAGATTTTGATGCGAATAATCAAATTGTAGTACCTTCAAATTCTGACGATGTCGTCATGGTGAATGCAACGATTGACGCTGCGTTGTCAGTTCCTGAACAAGTTGTACGATTTAGGATATTAAACGGTTCTTCGATGAGAGTATTTAATTTGGGGTTAAGTGGCAATCAAACTTTTTATCAAATAGCTTCAGACGGTGGTTTGTTGTCGGATAACGTTCCTTTAACCAGGTTACGATTAGCTCCTGGGGAGAGAGCTGAAATATTAGTGAATTTTTCAGGGTTGAATGGTCAAACTGTTTATTTAAAAAGTTATGCTTCAGAATTTTCTAATGGTATTTATGGTGCAACGAATCCGGGAATGGGATCTGGAATGGTTCTAAATGGATATAATCCTAATCCTTTAAATGGTGCTGATTTTAACATTATGCAATTTAATGTAGTTAATCCTACATCTTCTCCGGTAACATCTATAGAGAGTCCGCTTGCCAATGTTTCTCCAATACCGGAAGCAAATTCTAATCAGTCAAGAACAATTACAATGAGTCCTG
>JALTUD010000231.1 GCA_027047735.1 Flavobacteriales bacterium
TAGTCGTTTTTTGGGAGATGTAGAAGCAAAATCTTACCGTTTGATAGAACCGATTATGGAAGATGTGTTCGGCTTGTCCAATGAGTATTTCTTAACATTTTATATCGATGGAGTTATCTATGATAAAAAATTTGTCTTTGTGGCAGAATCTATAAGAGAAGAATACTTGACTAAAATAAAGATTATGGGAAAACGGGGTGTATTAATCAAATAGAAAAGCAGATATGAAAAAAATAGAAAGTTTAGGGTTGGGGTTATTGCTGTTTTTTGCTGTTTCCGTTCATGCCCAAGATAAGATTCTTTTATTAAACGGTAAAAGCTACGAAGGGAAATTTTTAGACAGTTCGCCGGAACTTGTAAACTTTAATTTTATTAACAAAAAAGGAAAGGTAAAACCTTTTTCGTTTGAATCCATTCGTGTATATTCATTTGCCAAAACAGGAGAACCCGAAACCGTACTTTACAAAAGAGATACAACCATTTACCATTATTACACTCCTGACCAAATGCGAATGTTTATCTATGGAGAACAAGATGCTTATACACGGTTCAAAGCCTATCGCCCATTTATTTCAGGATTTATAGCAGGTTTTGGAATTTCATTGTATGACACTTATTTAGATGGAAGTTATACCTGCAAAGGTGTAGAATATTCCGGAGGTTTTTTCAAAAGAGAACCATCATTAGCTCAGTTTGTAGTTCCCTTTGTAGTGCCTATTGTAACAGGAGCCATAAAACCAAAGATGAAACCAAAATATGCTTCGGATACCGCTTTTTTAACCAATGAATATTACATCGAAGGCTTTAAAAAAGTACGTCGTTTTAGAAGAGTAAAATCCGCTTTGCTAGGAAGTTTGATAGGTGTTGCAACAGGAATGTTAGGCTATTATATAAGTCCAAAAGATTGTTAGAAAAAATCTTAAAACGGATAGTGTTTAGCAATATACTTATTGCCTTGTCAGCTTCTGCTTTGACTTTTAATACTTATCTCATCTTACATCGGGAACCTGACAAGCAAGTTATCTTGTTGGTCTTTTTATCCACCTTTTCCGTTTACAATTTACAACGGTTAATAAAGCATTACAGCAATAAAAACAACTATACAAGTCGTCATCGTTGGATACAAAAACATCAAACCTCATTATTGTCAGGAGTGTTATTGAGTGCTTTGGGAGCGTTAATTTTGTTTTTCAGGTTGTACGATTGGTATAATTTTATGCTGTTGTTTCCCTTTGCCTTTCTTGCTTCTCTTTATGCCGTTTCTCTTTTTTCAAATCGAAAAGCACTTCGCGATATACCTTATCTAAAAGTATTTATCATAGCACTCACTTGGGCAGTGGCAACCGTGTTGTTACCCGTTTTCGCTTACGCAAACAGCATACATTCAAAAGATATAATATTGTTAATATCTAATTTTTTTTACATCATAGGCATCACCATTCCGTTTGATATTCGCGACATAGAGGTAGATTCAGGAAATACGCACACCATCCCGCAATTAGTAGGAATAAAAAAAGCGGTATATTTAAGTATATTATCGCTTGTTATAAGTGCCTTTGTTTTTCAAATGCAGTTCAACGAAACAGGACAGCAAATCGCCTACTTTATAAGTGTAATTTTGATATTCAGTACACGCAAGCAACAGCCGGAACTCTATTATTCGGGCTTGATAGACGGAAGTATTATTCTATTCCCGTTACTTAATTTATGGTTGAATTAAGCATATATTAGGGCGTTCCCCCAATTTCCAAAAACAACATTTCGCTCAGGCGAAACGATGTTTTTGAAAATTGGGGTCGGGCTATCACTACTCGCTTTTTTTGCTTGCAAACAGCAAGCAAGCAAAAAAGAGCTCAAACACGCCGTTCTATCCCTAACGCAAGTGGAATGAGTGCATAGAAAGTGAGTTTTAGTTTCTTTAGATGATGAAAAAATTCTTTGCATAGCCGAGC
>JALTUD010000232.1 GCA_027047735.1 Flavobacteriales bacterium
GATGAGATTTGTCTGGTTGAATGTCTAAATGATTTTCTCCTTTAGGGTATCGAACATCAGGAATTCCAATTTGAGCAATGGTTTCTTGAAAAGGGGTTGCTTTTTTATCTTCCGATGGAAATATTTTATCAGCAGGATAATCGGTTAAAACCAATTCAACAATATTTTTACGCAATCTTATTATTTTTTCTGTTTGATGATAAATGTACAATCCTTCGGAAATTGGCGTATGGCAAGAAGCCATAACTTTTGTTGGACCATCTTTTTCTCGTGCAACTTCCACGGAACAAACTCTGCAAGAACCAAAATTTTCCAATCGGTTATCTTGACACATGGTTGGAATGGCGTTTTGGTTTTTTTCTACTCTTCGAACAAATTCTAGAATGGTTTCACCTTGTAAAAAATGGTATGCTATATTGTTAATGTATGCTTTCATAATTGATTTAGTTTGAAGTAAAGAATTGTTTCAATTCATCATTAAAATACTGTAAGGCATTTTTTATTGGAAGCGGAACGCCACCACCTAATGCACATAACGAGCCAATTTCTAAAGTTTCTAACAAGTCGTTAAACAGTTGTTTATCAACCTTGTAATTTTCATTTTGTGCTTTTTGAAGTAATTCCATTCCTCTGTGAGAACCAATTCTACAAGGATAGCATTTTCCACAAGACTCATCCGCAGTAAACGCTAATAAATGTTCTAAAAATTGAATCATTGGAAATTCTTTTGGGATAGAAACAACACTTGCATGCCCTAATAAAAATCCATTTTGATTAAGCGATTCAAAGTCTAAAGTCAACTCCTCAATCTTGTTAAAAGGAATAATTCCACCTAAAGGACCACCAATTTGTAATGCTTTTATTTCAGATTTAAAACCACCTCCAAAATCGTTAAAAACAGTTTGTAAATTTGTTCCCATTTCAATTTCATAGATGCCAGGCGTATTGAAAAAACTATCTAAGCTAACTAATTTTGTGCCAGTAGATTGCTTAGTTCCTAAATTAGCAAAAGCATTTCCGCTGTTTTCTAAAATCCAGTGAATATTAGCAAAAGTTTCAACATTACTCAATACCGTTGGTTTGCCAAATAAACCATATTGTGCAGGATAAGGTGGACGAACTCGAACTTCAGGACGTAATCCTTCAATGGAGTTTAACAAGGCTGTTTCTTCACCACAAACGTAGGAGCCTTGTCCTCGAATTACTTTAAAACGAAAATTGCCAATTAAATTCTTTTCTTTCAATTCATGAATGGCATTTGAAATAACTCTAATTGAATTTGGGTATTCACCTCTAATGTATAAAACGCCAGTGTTTGCACCAACCGTTAAACCTGAAATGTACATTCCAAATAATACTTTATGTGGTTGATGTTCCATTAAATACATATCAGAATACGCACCAGGATCACCTTCATCAGCATTACAAACAATGTATTTTTGTGTGTCATCCTGAGCGGAGTCGAAGGGTTCTTTGATAACTGCATCTAACTTAAACCAAAAGGGAAATCCAGCGCCACCACGTCCACGTAAATTAGAAGTTTTAATTTCTTGAATTACTTGTTGTGGATTGTTTTTGAATTTTTCGGCTAAGGCATAAAAAGCTGAAATATTTTCAATTTTTGAAGTTAAAATTGGAGTAGTGTTGCAATCAACGTTATACTTATTTTCTTGATTTTTAGAGTCAACGTTAGGAATCAAAATTGAAGTTAGTTCTTTTTCATTTGAAGC
Source organism: Flavobacteriales bacterium (assembly GCA_027047735.1). Classification (GTDB taxonomy): domain Bacteria; phylum Bacteroidota; class Bacteroidia; order Flavobacteriales_D; family Parvicellaceae; genus S010-51. Next base: position 1,731 of record JALTUD010000232.1, read on the forward strand.
GGAAAACGTTTTATTATCAAGCATAAATGCATTATTGGTGTGACAATGACCGACACAGGCAGCTTGACCAATTTCATCTTTTGAGAAATGGTTCTCAATATTTTTTTGAAGTTGATGTTGCGTATTGGCAACCATACAAGCAGTTCCGCTACAAATATGTATTTTTTTGTTTCGATTACTTTCTCTGGTAAAATCATAAAAAGAAGCAGTTCCAATAAGT
>JALTUD010000233.1 GCA_027047735.1 Flavobacteriales bacterium
GCATATCATCAGCATTTAATATACCCACTAAAGAAACATTATCAAAATCCAACCCCTTGGTTACCATTTGTGTTCCTACCAGTATATCGATTTTGTGTTGTTCAAAATCGGAAATAATATTTTGATAAGCATGTTTTGAACGGGTGGTATCTAAATCCATTCGTTGTACCCGTACAGATTCACCCAAATGGATGGTTAATTCTTCCTCAATTTTTTGTGTACCAAATCCCACCATTTTAATATCCGAGCTTCCACATGCTCCGCATCGATTAGGAGGTCTAAGTGTATAACCACAATAATGGCAACTCAGTAATTGAGTATATTTATGGTAAGTTAAACTCACATCACACTGTGTACACATCGGTGTCCAACCACATTGTTCGCACATCCATTTTGGAGCATAACCTCTTCGATTTTGGAATAAAATAATTTGTTCTTTTTTCTTCAAGGCTTCCCTCATTTCATCGAGTAAGAACTTAGAAAAAATACCGAACATTTCTTTCTTTTTCTTTGCTCTGGTAATATCAGAACAAAGTATTTCAGGAAGTTGAATCCCCCCAAATCGTTGCTTTAATTCTACTAAACCAAAATTATTTTCACGAGCGTTCCACATGGTTTCAATAGCTGGCGTAGCAGAGCCCAGAAGGACTTTCGCCCCAAAAGCTCTAGCCATTACAATCGAGGTGTCTCTAGCGTTATATCTGGGAGCAGGGTCATGTTGTTTAAAGGAAGTTTCGTGTTCCTCATCAACGATAATCAGTCCTAAGTTTTTAAAGGGGAGAAACAGAGCAGAGCGAGCTCCTAAAATCACATTGTATTTGTGTAGTTTATCTTTTAATACGGCATTCCAAATTTCAACTCTTTCATGAGGAGAGAATTTGGAATGATAAACACCGATTTTATCTCCGTAATATTTTCTTAGACGATTTATTATTTGAGTAGTTAAAGCAATTTCTGGAAGTAAATATAAAACTGTTTCACCTTTTGCTATATGTTGATTAATCAACTCTACATATATTTCTGTTTTACCACTGCCGGTAACACCGTGCAGGAGGGTAACATCTTTATTCTTAAAACTTTCTTGAATTTCAATTAACGCTTTGTGTTGTCCATCTGTTAGCTTTTTAACCTCAATTCTATCTCCTGAATATTTTTTCAACCGTCCGACTTCTATTTCATATTCGACTAAAATATTTTTATCCAAAAGAGCTTTTATAATAGCGGAAGAAGTCTCAGTAGCCTCAATAATATCTGCTTTTTTTATTTCCTTTCTTTGCTCCGAAAAATGATTGCTTTTTTGTAAATAGTAAAGTAAAACCTTTTGTTGTTTTACTGCCCTTTTAAGCGAATCAAAAACACCTGCAAGCTGATTTTCCGTTTCTATGGAAGGATGTAAAGCAATGTATTTTTCTTTTTTAGGTTTATATACCGCTTTTATTTCCTCTTCAACAACCACAACCCCTTTATCTATGAGTCGTTTTATTATCGGATAAACTGTTTTTCTATCAATAATTTGAGCAATTTCACTTAAATCCAACGTGCCTCTAATTTCAAGAGCATCTTTAATAATGTACTCATTATCATCTAATTTTGGGAGTACGTTTAGGTTTTCGTTCAGTAATATTTTTGTTTCACTAGCCAGTTTAAAACTACTTGGAAGAGCCGCAATCATAACCTCTCCAAGCGTACACATATAATACTCGGCAATCCATTCCCAAAGTTTGAGTTGAGTTTCGGTAACGATGGGGGTATCATCTAAAATGTAATCCAATAACTTAGTCGTATAGGCAGGGACTTGGTCGTGTACTTTTCTGATGATGGCAGTATGTAATTTATTCTTACCAAAAGGAACAATAATTCTCACTCCCGGTTGTACGAAATCATTCAGTTCATAAGGAACACGATACGTATATAAATTAGGAACGGCCAAAGGAACAATGGCG
>JALTUD010000234.1 GCA_027047735.1 Flavobacteriales bacterium
TAACGCAGTTAATCTAAGCACAATAAAATGTTTTTAGTATCCTTATACTTCTTCATATTTTATTTCCATAGCTGGTGCTATGCAAAGAAAATATTCATCGTCTAAGAATACTAAATTCCATTTTCTTTGCACTTACCTCAACTGCGTTAGGGATAGAACGGCGTGTTTGAAATCCTTTTGTGTTGTTGCACTTATGCAACACAAAAGAGTGAGTAGTGATAGCCCGACCATTACAGCGTTAAAAAGTAGTGTAGTGCAACGAAACTGCTTTTTTATGCTGTAATGGGAACGCCCTAATTATCTTATAAAATCTTAACTTCCGTTCTTCTGTTTTGAGCTTTGTGTTCAGGCGAATCGTTAGGCACTACCGGCTGTGTTTCTCCATAGCCTTTATAAGTTAATCGTGATGCTTCTATTCCGTTTTTTATCAACCAATCGACCACGGCTTTGGCTCTGTTTTCCGATAATATCTGATTGCTTCTGTCGTCTCCGTCGCTGTCGGTATGTCCACCTAATTCTACTTTCATAGACGGGTTTTTCTGCAAGATTTCTTTCAATTTGTTCAGCTCTGTTACGGATTCGGGTTTTAAATCGTATTTATTTACGTCAAAAAATATGTTTTCCAACACAAATGTATCGCCCGATTTAATGGGTTTCATCGGAACATTGACCACAAAGCCTTCTTTTGTTTTTTGAAGTTTATCAAGTGAGTAATTTTTTGAGAAGAAGAAATAGCCTTCGTGTTCGGCAATGAGAGCAAAATCCTTGTTTTTAGGCATAGCCACTATAAAGTCGCCGTTCCCTGCGTTAGCGATTGCACTTTTAAACACTTTTCCTGTTTTTAGGTCTATTAATTGGAATTTTGCTTTTAGTGGCTTTTGGGTTTCGGCATCATAGACAAAACCTTTGATGAAAGTTGTTTTTACCGGTCTGAACTTTTCCGGCATTTCAAAGGAATACAAATCCAAACTTCCGTAACCGCCCTCCCTATCGGATGCAAACAAAGCTATCTCTCCGCTTGCCGAAACCGTAAGGCTGTTTTCGTGATTGTGCGTATTGATGGGGTATCCTAAATTAATGGCAGGTCCCCACGTTCCATCAGCACGCATTCTACTCATAAAAATATCTTGTCCGCCCATACCTACGTGTCCGTTTGATGAGAAATAAAGGGTCTGTCCGTCCGGATGAATTTGTACCGACTCCTCGCGTCCTTCGGTGTTGATATTTCTACCCAATTTTACAGGCGTTGACCACGTTCCGTCGGGTTGAATCTCAGTTTTATAAATATCTTGTTCCTGCGGGTTTCTTCTTTCTCTGTGGCGGATAATTCCCCGTACAAAGTAAAGGGTTTTACCATCTGACGAAAAACACGGTTGACTTTCCCAATGCCCAGTATTAATTGGTTTTCCTAAATTAACAGGCTCTGTCCACTCCTTCCCTATCCGTTCGCTTACAAATAAATCACAGCTTCCATAGCCTGTTCTCCCCTTTCCGTATTCTCCATCGGGACCTGTGGCACAGCCTACCAAAATAATATATTTCCCATCGGCAGAAAGTGTGGGTGCTCCTTCGTTGGCTACGGAATTGATATTTCTGCTTACCGGATGTGAAAATTCCCACACTCCGTCACTCGATTTTTTGGTGATAAAAATATCTTCTTGTTTTTGCAACCTGTCCATTACACGATTATCGTCAATTAAGCGTGTAAATAACAAAGTACTGTCGTCCGCCGTCAACGAAGGAAAATATTCAGGGTCTTGTGTATTGATTTTATCGCCCATATTTTTAGGCTCATACTTGACAGGATGTTTCATCGCGTCGATGGCAAAATTAGCGTTGTTGACATATTGTTTGCATCGTTTAATAAACAGCGGATTGGGATTTCTAACCGTTTGCAAATACATACTTGCATATTTTCGTCCTTTCTCATATTCTCCTTGTG
>JALTUD010000235.1 GCA_027047735.1 Flavobacteriales bacterium
GCGTTTTGTCCAAGAGGAGGAACTAATTCATACGAAAGACTATCTCCGTCAATATCGACGGCTTGCGGGTTATAGCAGTAGGGCATTCCGACACAAGCAATAGCAGGACACGGACAATCATCAAATTGAACGGAATTATTTGCACCGTCATTTCCTAGGAAAGGGTTGATAATTAGTTTGGTTTGCAGTGCAAAAACAACATTGTCGGAACTACCTCCGCCATTGGGGTAAATGTTGAGAATATTTGCATTTCTGTTGGGGTCTTCCATGGTTATAATATACGTTCCGGAAGTAACATAAGTATGTGTGCCAATATAGACGTTTTTCTGGAAGTCGGGAAAACCGGGGATACTTGTTACAGGGATAATTCTTTGAATAGTGTCTCCTGTTCCGTCACCGTATTTTATGTAAAGCTCGGAACGGTCGGCTTGTGCGGCGGGACCAATATCCGTACAAGTGGTAATGGTAAATCGATAAGTCAGTCCCGAGATATGTTCGTAGGTGATTTCTCCTCCTCGATTGTGTGTTGCCAAGGCGACAGAAGGGAGAGCAAACAAAAGTATGAGTGTAATATAATAGAGTAAATATTGCTTCATTGTTTTTTTTATGTAACAAGACAAAGTAACGGATATTTTTGTTAAAATATTGTTTAGTTCTTTGTGATTTAGTCTAAGGTACTGAAATTTTAGTTGATGAACAACATTCGCTTGGAAAATATTTCTCATATAGGAACACTAAAACTCATTTTCTTAGCACTCATTTTATATGCATTAGGGATAGGAACGGCATCCTTTTGGGTTGTTGCGTTTATGCAACCCAAAAGATATAGTGGATAGCCCGACCCTATTTTACAAAAACATTGTTTCGCGGGAGCGATACAATGTTTTTGTAAAATAGGGGAATGCCCAAAAAAAACACATTAATAAGTAAATATTATTGGGGTTAAATAGACCGTGATGAGTTGTTTACAGGGGGTGTTTTTGAAAAAAAATAAAAATATAGAAATAAAATAGTGTAGAGTAATAAAATGTATTATTTTTGCACCAAAATTTTTACACAAGAAAAACAAAATATACAGATAAGTATGTCTCAATTAAAAGGAAAAGTAGTTCAGGTAATTGGACCTGTGGCTGACATTAATTTTGAAGGAGCCGGAGCATTACCGGCTATTTTAGATGCGATAGAAATTAAAAAGTTGGATGGTTCAACTTTGATTTTAGAGTGTCAACAACACGTAGGGCAAGATACTGTTAGGGCTATCTCAATGGATTCTACTGATGGTTTGCAAAGAGGAATGGAGGCGATAGGTACGGGTAAACCGATTTCTATGCCTACCGGTGATCAAGTAAAAGGTCGTCTTTTTAACGTGATAGGTGGTGCAATAGACGGAATGGAAGAGTGTGATAGAACGAATACGAGAAGTATTCATCAAGATCCGCCTGCTTTTGAGAATTTATCTACTTCTACCGAGGTGCTTTATACCGGTATTAAGGTTATCGATTTGATTGAGCCTTATGCTAAAGGTGGTAAAATTGGTCTTTTTGGAGGTGCAGGAGTTGGAAAAACGGTATTGATTCAAGAGTTAATTAATAATATCGCAAAAGGATATGATGGTATCTCTGTATTTGCAGGGGTAGGAGAGAGAACGCGTGAGGGAAATGACTTGTTGCGTGAGATGATTGAATCGGGAATTATCAAATATGGTAAAGCTTTTGAAGAGTCAATGGAAAAAGGTGGCTGGGATTTGAAAGCTATAGATAGGGAGGAACTTAAAGAGTCAAAAGCGACTTTTGTTTTCGGTCAAATGAATGAACCTCCTGGTGCACGTGCTCGTGTGGCTTTATCCGGATTGACTTTGGCGGAATATTTCCGTGATGGTGATGGAGAAGGGCAAGGAAAGGATATTCTATTCTTTATTGATAATATCTTTAGATTTACTC
>JALTUD010000236.1 GCA_027047735.1 Flavobacteriales bacterium
CTCCCATCGATTTTGGTTTAGACCAATGTCCTTTTTCATCTATTTCCGTTTCGTATATATCTCCATCATATTCACCAACTTCGTTGGCTTTATGTCCGTTTTCTCTATTTGAAGTAAATATGATAGTAGCACCATCGGTAGAAATACAAGGGCTGTATTCATCATTTTTGGTGTTTATTGTTTTAACGTTATCTACCCACACTCGTTCAGGTTTTGCGGTTAATATTTTACCACTTTTACATTCTTTTTTACGTTTAGAAAGCATTTTCCCTAAAGAAGCAATTTGTTTACTTTTCGAGTTGGATTCAAATTTCGTGTAGTGTTTTAGAGCCTTAGAAAAATCCATATCCAACTGATATGCCATACCCAAGTAAAAATCGCTAAAATCATCTACTTCGGGATTTAGTTTTACGGCTTTTTCCAAATAGTTTAGTGCTTTGTATTTCTCGTTGGTATATAAATAAGCATTTCCTAGTAAAAAGTTCAACTCTGCACTTTTGGGATTGAATTTGTAGGCTTTCTTTAGTTCAATGATGGCAGCTTTGAAGGTGTTGCCCGGGTTTTGAACATTGTAAATTGCTTCGTTTCCTTGTTCTACCAATTCTTTCCCCTTTTCAAAATGAACAAGAGCTTCTTTAAATTCCGTTTTTTTATCTTTAAAATTACTCGCCTTAAACGGTACATCTTGACCAAAAGTAAACAAAGAGAAAGATAAAAAGGCAATGGATAAATATATAGATATGATTTTCATAATCGTAGTATTGTAAATGTTAGTAATAATTAAAAAGCACAGTTAGCTGAGTGGTATTTAGCTCCTTTTTCAGACCCCAACTCTTCTGCCTTGCTCCAGTCTTTGCAAGCTCCTTCCATATCTCGTGTCATTTCTTTAGAAACACCTCTATTTGCATAAGCATCGGCATATTTAGGATTTAGTTTAATTGCTTTATTGAAATCTTCGACTGCTTCTTTGTACTTTTCTTTCTTATGTTTGATAATACCTCTATTGTTGTAGGCAGGAGCATAGTTTTTATTGACAGCAATAGCTTTGTTAAAGTCAATCATAGCTTCATTTAGTTTTCCTTGTTCCATGTTCATAACCCCTCTATTATTGTAAGCAATAAAAAACTTAGGGTCTAGCGAAATAGCTTTGCTATAAGCATCTTTAGCACCTTGGTAATCTTTCAGGTTCTTTTTTACCGTACCGATATTATTAAAGATAAAAGCGTGTTTGGGTGCATATCTTCCTGCTTTCTGATAATCTTCCAATGCTTTTTGATACTCTTTCTTCATTCTATAGCAACTACCTCTATCATTATACGCATCGGCAAAATCCGATTTGATAGAAATAGCTTTCGTAAACATTTTGATAGCACCGTCATAATCCGCCATCATAAACAAAACACCACCGGCATTGTACGGATATTTTTCATTCTGACTATCAATTTGTTCGGCTTTGTTGTAGTCTTTCAGTGCTTTTTCATACTGATTAAGTTTCTGATACGCCACACCTCTTTGGTAGTAAGCATTCGCGTTTTGTGGGTTCAATTCGATTAATTTACTAAAGGTAGAAATCGCTCCTTTATATTTTTTAGATTGTATTTGAGCCACACCTTTATTAAAATAAGCAGCTTCAAATTTCGGGTCGCCTGAGATAGCTTTATCAAATGATTGAATCGCCTTAGCGTACTGTTTCTGTTTAAAAAGTGATATACCCGTATTGTATGCTTCCTGAGCCTCTGCAGTAGCGGCAGCTTCCGCATTTTCTGCATTTACCTTGTTCAGTAAGTCGAGTTCTTCCTGCGTTAAATCCTCTTGTGCAAAGCTACCAAAAGTCAATATCGCACAGGTTAAAAATAGTAAGATTTTCCTTGTCATAATGATTGTGTTTTATTCGGCTCGCAAGTTAAAAAGTTCGTAACAGCAAAAAAAGAAATAGTTTTTAACAATAGAGTTTATTTACGAAGAATATAAGCTGTTTAATAATTTGGGCGTTCCCCATTTCTACAAAACAAACATATCGCTACTGCGAAACATTTGTTTTGCAGAAATGGGTCGGGCTATCACTACTCACTCTTTTTCTCTCGAACAGCGAGAGAGAAAAAGGAGTTCAAACACGCCGTTCTATCCCTAACGCGAGTATAATGAGTGCATAGAAAGTGAATCTTCGTTTCTATAGGGAGATTAAGAAGTGATTTTCAAATGTTATTATTTTGTTAATTCATTTAATTACTATATCTTGCCCTTGATTTGCTTATAAATATTAAGGTTAATGCAACTTTTGTTATAAATTATTAGTCTAATGTAATGTATTTAATATCGGATAATACAATAGCAAAGAATAAAAATAATATTCTAAATCATGAAAATAATATTACTATTTCTTATTACAATTTTCTCTTTGGGAATCTTTTCTCAAGGAACAAACTGTTATAATTCTACTCCGTTTTGTACGGGAACAACTTATTCATTCCCCAGTGTAACAGGGAATTCAGGTTATGGTTCAGTAAGTTGTTTGGGTTCTACACCTAATCCTACTTGGTTTCACTTTCAAATAGCTAATCCGGGGAATATGACTATAAGAATACAGCAAGGATCCAATGATGTCGATTTTATTTGTTGGGGACCTTTTACTTCTGCTACTGGTGCTTGTGGTAATCCTTTTCCTTCCGGACCTGTTGAATCTTGTAGTTATTCTGCCAGTGCTACGGAATATTGTCAAATTACTGGAGCAAATACCGGAGAGTGGTATATCTTGTTGATTACGAATTATTCTGGTAGTCCTGGTAATTTTGTGTTTACAAATACGGGGGGGAACGCTACAACTAACTGTTGTATTCTGTCTGGTACAGATGCAGGGAATCCATTTACAAAGACATGCGTATCTAATACTTCGGGAGCAATGATAGGTGCTTCCCCTACTTCGGGAAGTACTTACAGTTGGACACCTGCCGCCGGATTGTCTAATCCTAATATTTCGAATCCAATTGCGAATCCATCTACTACAACAACCTATACATTACAAGAAATAGATGCTAGTGGATGTGTATTTACCGATCAAGTTACCGTAACGGTTAATACAGCATCACCCAATGCCAATGCAGGAAGTGATGTAACAATAAATTGTACCACACCAACTACTACATTAAATGCGAGTGGTGGAGTAAGTTATTCTTGGTCACCTTCTGCCGGTTTATCAAACCCTAATATACGTAATCCTGTTGCTAATCCAAGTAGTACGACAACCTATACTGTAACGGTTACAGGTTCAAACGGTTGTACGGCAACCGACCAAGTAATCGTTTCGGTAGATAAATCCCCTCCAACGGCAAATGCCGGGGCAGATGCAATTACAAATTGTATAACACCAACAGCACAATTGAATGGTTCAGGAGGAGGAAGTTATAGTTGGAGTCCTTCATCAGGGTTGTCTTCAGCATCTTCGGCTAATCCTATTGCTAATCCTTCCGGTACAACAACTTACACCTTGACCGTTACAGCTTCCAATGGGTGTACTGATACCGACCAGGTATTGGTTACGGTTGATAAATCTCCTCCTTCTGTGAATGCAGGAAGTGATTTTACCATAACTTGCACCACGCCAACTGTTACACTCAGTGGTTCCGGCTCAGGAACTTATTCGTGGACGCCTGCAAGCGGTTTATCAAGTACTACAATCGCCAATCCTGTTGCAAATCCAACTTCAACAACTACTTATACGTTAACTGTTACAGGAACGAATGGTTGTACAGCAACTGACCAAGTAGTTATTTCAGTTGATAAAACCCCACCCAATACAAACGCAGGAAGTGATATTACTTTAGACTGTATCACTACAAGCGGTGTATTTAATGCTACGGGGGGAGTATCCTTTTTGTGGACAAGACCGGATGGTTCAACTGCCACAACAGCTTCATTACCGGTTTCCGATGCTGACCCTGCCGGTTATTATGTAGTGGAGGGTACAGGAAGTAATGGTTGTACAAAATTAGACTCAGCTCTGTTAACAATAGACCAAACTCCACCAAATGCTAGTGCAGGTGCAGACGTTATATTAGATTGTGCAACAAGTTCAGGAACTTTTACCGCTACGGGAGGTGTAACTTATGCTTGGGTAACTCCGTCAGGAGGAACAAATTCATCTTCTACTATAAATGTTACATTCTCTGACCCGGTAGGAGATTATGTTGTTACGATTGCAGCTCCTAATGGTTGCGTAATTCAAGATACGGCAATGCTAATTGTTGATACATTGGTTCCTGTTGTAAATGCAGGTATAGATACTTTACTTACTTGCAGTCATTTGAGTATAGATTTAAATGGAACTCAATCAGATACGGGAAGTGTCTATAGTAACGTGTGGACTACCGATATAGGACATATTGTTGCCGGAACTACTACGCTGACACCAACAGTTGATTCTGTGGGGAATTATTTCTTAACGATAACTAATACGGTGAATCATTGCGTAAACTCTGATACGGTTTATGTTGGAATAGATACGATTCACCCAATTGCAGTTGCGGGAATTGATACTATAATAAGTTGTAATATTCCCGAAATTGATTTATTGGGAGCAGGTTCATCTACGGGGAATTATAGTTACTTATGGACAACACCGGATGGAAATATTGTAACAGGAGATAATACACTCAGTCCAACGGTTAACCAAGGTGGAAATTATACATTAACGGTAACTAATAATTATAACGGATGTACAGATGCCGATCAAGTTTTTGTAGCAGAAGATTTAACAGCAATCGTTGATATTTTGGTTAATTCTGTATCTGTAGATACCATATATGGCGTAGCTCCGGATTCTGTTGATTATTCGTGGGTAGGAGATAATGGAACAGTACAATGGGATTTTGGAGACAATAATTTCAGTACAGATTCGTCCTTGACGCATATTTATAATTTGAGAGGTGAGTACATTGCTTACATTGTTTTGACGGACGAACGAGGTTGCATTGCTTATGATTCTATATATGTATATGTTGATGGTAGAGAAATCCGTTTTCCAAATGTTTTCACGCCTAACGGAGATGGAGTAAATGATATTTTCACCTTTAAAGCAGAAAGAATAACCGAATTTGAGTGTGTGATATTCAATCGTTGGGGACAAGTAGTTTACAGATGGACAGCACCCGTAGGTGGATGGGACGGAAGAACTTTAGCCGGAAAAGAAGCTCCAACAGGCGAATACTACTATATATTAAGTGCAGTAGATAGAGATGGGAAGGTTATAGAAAAAAGAGGAAACATAATGCTAAAAAGGTAAACATAATGATTTGGGCGTTCCCCTAAAAAAACAAAACGAGCATTTTACCTTGGTAAAACGCTCGTTTTGTTTTTTTAGGGTCGGGCTATCACTACTCACTCTTTTTCTCTCGAACAGCGAGAGAGAAAAAGGAGTTCAAACACGCCGTTCTATCCCTAACACGAGGCAGATGATATAAAAAGAGTATTTTGTAAACGAAAAACAACCCTTTTTCTTACGGATTAAAAGGCTTTGTTACACTCCTGTATAATTAGAAGGTGTAATTTGCTTCAATTCTTCTTTTATGCTTTCGTTAACTTCCAAATTGTCAACAAAACCAGCGATAGATGAGGCGTTAATCGTATTGTTAGTACGGGTCAATTCCTTCAATGCTTCGTATGGATTGGGATAATTTTCTCTTCTCAAAATTGTTTGGATAGCTTCGGCAACAACCGCCCAATTATTTTCTAAATCGGCTTGAATTTTAGTTTCGTTCAGTAATAATTTATTAAGTCCTTTTTTTAATGAAGATAAAGCCAAAACAGAATGGGCGAGTGGAACACCAATATTTCTTAATACGGTACTGTCTGTTAAGTCTCTTTGTAATCTTGAAATTGGAAGTTTTGCTGATAAATGTTCAAATAAAGCATTGGCAATACCCAAGTTCCCCTCAGAATTTTCAAAATCAATAGGGTTTACTTTGTGAGGCATGGCAGAAGATCCAATTTCACCCTTTTTAATTTTTTGTTTAAAATAATCCATGGAAATATACGTCCAGATATCGCGGTCTAAATCTATTAAAATAGTGTTGATACGTTTCATAGCATCAAACAAAGCAGCGAGATTATCGTAATGTTCAATTTGAGTAGTAGTTTGAGAACGTTCAAGTCCAAGGTGGTTTTTTACAAAATTATTTGCAAAAGTTACCCAATCTATTGCCGGGTAAGCAACGAAATGAGCATTAAAATTACCTGTGGCACCACCAAATTTTGCCGAATAAGGAATGGTTAGCAATTGCTTTTTTTGAATTTGTAAACGCTCTACAAAAACCAAAAGTTCTTTACCTAATCGGGTAGGGGATGCCGGTTGTCCGTGAGTACGGGCAAGCATCGGAATATTCCTCCATTCTTCTGCTCTTTCTCTTAAAAGTTGGATGATTTCATCCAAAAGTGGCAGGTAAACATTTTGCATAGCATCCTTTAACGATTTTGGTACAGCTGTATTGTTTATATCCTGTGAAGTTAATCCAAAATGGATAAATTCTTTATAAGGTGCAATACCTAATGTATCAAATTGTTGTTTTATAAAATATTCCACAGCTTTAACATCGTGATTGGTGGTTTTTTCCAAGTTTTTTATTGTTAAAGCGTCCTCTTCTGTGAAGTTATTGTAAATATCTCTTAGCGAAGAAA
>JALTUD010000237.1 GCA_027047735.1 Flavobacteriales bacterium
TATTAGCATTATTATTACTATTATTCCCATTTGGGTTGTTACCAGAAGAAGAAATGGTAAAAGAAGATTGGGCAGCAGGAGCGGCACCAGTTTGAGTCGTTGGAGGGCAGCTATTGTTGTGATTGTTTGATGCTGCGATATTTTGAACACTCTTGCTAAGCTCAGCCAACATTTGGGTGATCGCCGACATTTGGTGGCCCAAGTGGCCCAATTGGTCGTTATGAGCTTGTGTGGTGTTAGTAAGACGTTGGAATTGGTCAGCAGTAGCTTGGTGAAGAGAAGAAGTTTTATCTTGCAGATGAGAAAATTGTTGTTGAACAGCATCGAGTCTATTATTCATTTGCGCGCTATTTGATTGTTGGATTTGAGACATGTGTTGAACATCAGAAGAAACTTTATTAGTAACATTATCCAAGTCAGACTTGACGCTTCCGCGAACAGTGTCGACGACTTGCTGTAATTCCTGTTGGACGCCTTGCTGGATACGACCAGCGACCTTGTCTTCGATAGCACCAATATGGTCGTGAACACGGGTGATTTCATGCTTAACCCCCTGCTCAACAGCAGTGACAACCTTGTTGGAAACATCATTCGAAACATTGTTAGCGATTTCCGCGACGTTGACGGTGTCATTATTATTATTGCTGTTGTTGTTGTTGTTGTTGTTATTGTTGGAGGGAAGCAAAGAAAGAGCGACGGAGGTAGTCATGTTTGAAGTATCATTTGCATCAGCGCTGACTTGGAGAAGTTCAGCTCCGTAGTAGTGGAAATCAGGATTGGGGAAGTAGTTCAATTGGACTTCACCAACATGGCCAGCGTAGATTTGTTCGGAACAATCATTTAAATCATTGTTGACAACGATAGAAAAGGAAACGACGTCGAAAGTATTTCCATCGGTGTCGGTTTTAGTATTAAGATTGCTTCCTAAAGTTCCAGTCCAAACAACAGGTTTATAACCGGAATCTTTTTTAACAAGGGCGAGCTTAATGGGACGACCTGCGATATTGCTGATCTTTCCGTTACAAAAGCTCATGATGTCACCGTATGAAAGAGGTTGAGGATTATTATTTCTGGTGATATCCATGACGCCAATGCTTTGGGAGCGAGATACATGAATAACACTATTGGAACGGATGTCAACATCGTTAGAGTTATTACTGCTAGTATTATTGTTGTTGTTACTGTTGTTGAAACCAGTTGGAGAAGGAGAAGAAGGATTCTTTAGGAAGAAGGTTGAACCTTCTTGTTGGGGTTGAAAGTTGGGAGTGGTGTTGAAATTTATTCCAGCGTTTTTATTTTGATTATCAGTATCAACGAAAGAGGTTGTAGCTCTATTTATAGAGCAGCTTTCAATTCCGATTGTATCTCCACCGTCGGTCAAATTCATGTTCGAACGATATTTGTGATTTTTAGAGTTGGCGAAGGTGAAAGTGTTGCGTTGCTGACGTTGATTTTGCTGCGGAGCTTGAGGGTCAGGGGATCCCGAACGGTTGATATTTGGCCCGCCGGTGATAAGATTATTATTTCTTTGAGGGGCGGCGACGGAAGGAGAGGATGTAAAGGGAGAGGGGCCTGTGTTGGCGAAGGCGCTTTTCATATTTGTTTTTATTAAGTATTTTTTTATCAAATGTGAAAAGCGGTACCAATCAAGGAGTTGCAATAACTCAAAAATTGGAAACGGGTTTTTCGTCGAAATGGAAAAACACTAGAATCACTAGCACTATAAAATAATATATATTTTTACAAGAGATATTGTTATAGAAAAGTAGATATTTTGCTGTAGGAAAAAGATTATTTATAACTTTTTCGGATCCTAAACATTTCCAAAAAGATGTATTGGGGAAAAATATTTGAAAAATATTCATTACACTCAGAAAATTCCTCGCAATTTTTATTTTTGTATTGCTCAGAATTGTCGGTTGTTGTTTTGAGGA
>JALTUD010000238.1 GCA_027047735.1 Flavobacteriales bacterium
TAATTAAGGTGTTAAACCCAACATCTCCACGATGCACTTTGTTTACAATAGACGTTGTAAGTATCAAACGAGGAACAACAGTAAATGTGAATTGAAACCCAAACAAAGCCATCAACAAAATATAATAATCCTTATACCCGTTAATTTGGTCATCAAGTAATAAGATAAAAAACAAGACCAAGCAACCAATCGATGTAACTAAAAGAGTTTGTCCGAACTCTTTTAGACGATACTTTCTAAAAACATTTCTGTAACTCCCCACCAAGACGTACAAAATCATCCAGTAGAGCGGAATAAGAAATAATCCGTAATAGAAATTATCGTCCGCCAAAAACACTGTTTTTTCAACGATAACTTTCCGAAAAAAGAAAAAGGCAATCCAAGACAAAACAGCCGTCAATAAATCGAAGAAAATAAATAAGATTTGTATTTTTCTTTTGTCTGTCATTTCACTCAGCAACTCTACCCACTAATGTTCCTTTTGTTAATTCCAAAAAACAACTTTTAAGTTATCCATATAAATCTTGATACCGTTGGAGGATGTATTATTAAAAACTCTAAAGTAGATATCAAATTCAGGAGAGCCATATAAAAAATTAGAAGCATCAGGCAGATACAAATACGTTTTATTCCATTGATTATTTGTAGAACGCAAAGTAATTAAAGGCACCCTTTTGTAAGGTTCACTGGCAGAAGATTTACCTAAAATACCAACCTCCATCGGGTAATTACTTCTGTAATTCATTTCCAAATAAGCAGGATTGCTTAAGGTGGTTGGCATAGCATTAAACCCGGGTTCATTTGTCCTCATTTCGCACAACAAATTATCCGTTTCCAAGGCAATCATTCCCGCACTTCCTTCAAACAAATCACTAGCAGGAGAAGAAACCCGCGTCATAGAAGTATCGCTCTGGTAAGGATATAATTTAAACCCTGGATCTTCAAAATCCTCCACCCACATAAAAATATTATCTTCATATTCCACTACCGGATGAATTTCATATACGGAGTCCGATACCAATTCCTGCGTAAATTTTATAGGCTTATAAAAAGGATAAGGTTTTCTGTCCACGGCAATCCCGTTTCGTTTAATTCCAGCACGAATTTTAACGTCGTGCGTCCCTGTTTTTACCACCGGAACTTTAGCCGGCAGACTGTAAACACCAATTAACATATCGTCAATATACACCCAAGCATCCACAATTTTGTTACTGTTCGTTCCTTGAGCAGAAGTCGTTTGAAGTTCTATGGTATCAATCTTCAGAAAGGCAGGTCGAGTTTCAGGTTTGTCAAACTTATTACAAGACGACAAGACCGCCAATAACACAAAAATCAAAAAAAGTTTACGTTTTAACATCATAGAAAAATTTGCAACGGCGAAAATAACCTTTAGAATTGAAATTATCTCGCATATTGTCATAATAATACGCAAAACCCATCATAATATTGTAAAACCGCGTATGATTTAGTTGAAAATGTTTTTGGGCGTTCTCATTACAGTATAAAAAAGCAATTTCGTTGCACTACATTACTTTTTAACACTGTAATGGTCGGGCTATCACTACTCGCTTTTTTTGCTTGCAAATAGCAAGCAAGCAAAAAAGAGCTCAAACATACCGTTCTATCCCTAACGTGGATAAAATTGGAAGCAAGAAAGTGAATTTTAGTTTTCTTAGACGATGAAAAATTCTTTTGCTTATGCTCAAAACAACAAACTTTAAGAATTTTTGAATCTTTCTTTTTTCCAATACTGTTGTTGTAAAATTTTGTAGTAACTCGTTACAACAAAAATTTTACGCCTAAGTCTTGAAAAAAATAAATTCTTCAAATTCTCCATAAAGTTTATTGCATTGAGCATAGCACCAGCTATGGAAATAAAATATGAAGAAGTATAAGGATACTAAAAACATTTTATTGTGCTTAGATCAAC
>JALTUD010000239.1 GCA_027047735.1 Flavobacteriales bacterium
CTTCTATACCTTCTATTACATCTGTTTCCGGAAATTTATCTATTTGCCAAGGGGATTCGGTGCAATTGGTGATATCAACGGCTGATACGTTGAATAGTGCTCGAGAGTGGTTTTGGTACACGGGAGGTTATCCAGGTGGTACATTGGTCGATTCTACGGATACGGTTTGGGTAAAACCCAATACGACTACCACGTATAGTGTCGTCGGTGAGGGGTATTGCGTTACGCCCGGTACTTCGGATAGTGTAGGGACAATAACGGTCAATATTTTACCTTCCCCTAATTTAAATATAAATGCTTCCCCTAACGATACGGTTTGTTTGGGGCAAAGTGTAATTTTAACGGCTAGTGGTGCTTCTACTTATGTATGGGATAACGGTGTGAGTAATGGAGTCTCCTTTATGCCTTCAGCAACTAATACCTATAAGGTAGTGGGGACAAGTTCATCCGGATGTAAAGACAGTACAACCATACAAATTGTCGTCAATCCTGTGCCGACTGTGGGCATAAATTACACGGGAAGTACAACCATTTGCTCAGGAACGTTAATAACCTTGTCGGGTACAGGGGCGGTTTCCTATATGTGGGATAATGGTGTAACTGATGGAGTAGCTTTTGCTCCGAATGCTACGGCAACTTATACCGTTACCGGAGTTAACGCACAAGGATGTTCAGATACACAATCTATGACAATTAATGTTGTTCCGGGTCCTACGGTAACTGCATCAGCAGGGTTAACAACGATTTGCGAAGGTACGCCAGTAACTCTAAGTGCTACGGGAGCGGATACTTATGTTTGGAATAACGGACTTGGAGCCGGTGCAACGCATACGGTAACACCTTCGGTAACGACAGAATATATTGTAACCGGTACGCAAACAGCAACAGGATGTACGGATGCTGATACCGTTACGATTACAGTTAACCCATTGCCTAATGTTGTGGCGAATGCTTCACCGAATGATTCTATTTGTTTGGGAGATAACTTGACGCTTACCGGAAGTGGTGCGACTACTTATACTTGGAATAATGGGGTAGTAGATGGGGTAACATTTACACCAACTCTTGGAGCGGTTGATTATATTGTAACAGGAACAGATGTAAATAGTTGTGTAAATAAAGATACAATTACCATTTTGGTTACTCAACCACCAACGGTTGGGGTAAATGCTTCGGCAACAACCATTTGTTCGGGGCAAGATGTCATCTTAAGTGGAACGGGGGCCGCGACTTATGTGTGGGATAATGGGGTGATTGATGGTCAGCCTTTTCAACCAACTGCAACAGCTACCTATACGGTAATTGGTACAGATGCTTATGGTTGTACGGGAACGGCTGTTCAGCAAGTTACGGTTAATCCTTCACCTTTGGTATCTGCTATTTCTTCGGCAGGGGGAGCTTCTTTATGTGAGGGAGATACACTTACTTTAACGGCAACAGGTAACGCTCAAACCTATATTTGGGATAACGGAATAATAGATGGACAACCTTTTGTGCCAACAGTCGGAACGCATTTATATAAGGTAACTGCCATTAGTGCAAACTTATGTCAAGATTCTGCTTTTGTCAGTGTTGTGGTAAATCCTCAGGATGATGCTACTATTACACCTGTTGGTTCTATTTGTGGTAATGTGCCGGCTTTTAATTTGCAAGCTGTAACACCGAACGGAGTTTGGCAAGGCGTGGGAATCGTTAATTCATCTACGGGTGAATTTGATCCGATGACTGCCGGAGAGGGCGTGCATGAAATAATTTATACCACTACGGGAACTTGTAGCGATGCAGATACCATAAATATAGAAGTTTATCCTGCTTTGATTGTTAATGTTTACGGAGATAGTGTTTGCTATGGTGATGCTGATGGCGAAGTAAGTGTTGAAGTTATTCAGGGTGTGACTCCTTATACCTATTTATGGGAAACGGGAGATGTTACTCCGGTATTGAGTGATTTGGAAGAAGGTACTTATCTGGTAGAAGTACGAGATTCAAATAATTGTATAGTTAATGATACAGCGGAGGTAATTATGACGGAGAATTGTAATTATCACTTATTTATTCCGAATGTTTTTTCGCCAAATGGTGATGGACTGAATGATGTTTTATATGTTAGAGGAAAAGGATTTAAGAAATTCTCATTCGTTGTCTTTGACAGATGGGGGAATAAGATGTTTGAAAGTTCGGATAAAGAAATAGGATGGGACGGTAAATTTAGAGGTAAATTAGTTGATTCGGGAGTATTTGTTTATCATGTAAAGATTGAATATTTTGATGGAACTAAGGTAGTTAAAGATGGTAATGTTGGAGTTGTTTATTGATTTCTTGCGTTAGGGATTGTATCCCTAACACGAGCAAAATAGACGGTATAAAGCGTTTTTTGATTCCTTATACTTCTTCATAAAATTTTTTCCATAGCTGGGGCTATGCAAAAATTTTATTTATTGTCTAAGAAACCAAAAATTCACTTTCTATCCGATAATTTCACTCGCGTTAGGGATAGGAACGGCATCCTTTTGCCCTCCCTCCTTTTGGAGGGCAAAAGATATAGTGGATAGCCCGACCCTCATTTAGAAAACAAACGTTTCGCGAGAGCGATATGTTTGTTTTCTAAATGAGGGGAACGCCCAAATAATGAAGAAAAGATTATAAAATATGATTATGAAAAGAATAGTATTGGTAATTATGAGTGTGTATTCGCTGGCTTCTTTTGCTCAGGATATGCACTTTGCTCAGTTTTATA
The DNA here is from genome assembly GCA_027047735.1 of Flavobacteriales bacterium. Taxonomy (GTDB): domain Bacteria; phylum Bacteroidota; class Bacteroidia; order Flavobacteriales_D; family Parvicellaceae; genus S010-51. Next base: position 2,738 of record JALTUD010000239.1, read on the forward strand.
ATACGCCTTTGGCTATCAATCCTTCGCTTGCCGGTGGATATGACGGTACGTTTAGAGGGATTTTGAATTATAGAGACCAGTGGAAATCTGCGGGAAATGCTTATAAAACTTACGGTTTGTCCTTGGATGGAGGAATGTTGAGAAAAGTGGATAAAGGTTTTCTAGGTGTGGGTGCTGCAATATATAATGATAAACAAGGGGATATCGGATTGAGCAGAATGAACGCAAAGTTATCTTTGGCGTATCATGTACAAATGTCAAGGCAACAGTTTTTTACAGTTGGTATGTCAGGAGGTGTGTTGCAAACAAGCATTAATCGTAGTAATTTAATATGGGACGACCAGTATGATGGAAACGGCTATAATCCTAATTTGCCATCGAATGAAGCGTTGATTCAACCGAATAATGTGTCGTCTGATTTTTCTTTGGGATTTAATTATGTGTACAAAGAGAATGAATATGCAGGGAATAAAAAGATATTGTTTGGTGGAGCAGTTCATAATTTGGTGAAAGTAAATGATGCTGTGCTAAGCGATATGAAGAAAAAAAGAAGTTTACGTTATGTTTTGCATACGCAGATGTCTTTTCCGATAGACGGGACAAATTTAACAATTCAACCATCCGGATTTGTAGCGTTACAAGGGACTTCTCAAGAAGTGTTTTTAGGTTCGAATGTTCGTTATGAATTGAGACAAGCGTCTAAATTTACCGAATTTGCTACTACGCAAGCGATTACTTTTGGTGTTTTTGCTCGTGAATTAAAGAGTATTGTTGCTTTTGCAGGTTTACAGATGGATAAGTTTAATATTGGATTGAGTTATGATATTAACATAAGTGGGTATGCTGTTGCAACAAATGGCAAAGGTGGGTTTGAAATAACATTGAAATATTTAAATTTATCGAAGTTTAAAAATGTATATACGCCTGCACCTCGTTTGTAATATGGTGGTGGATTAAAACAAGAAAAATATAAAGTAAATTATGCGATATTCATTAAAGAGTATTCTTTTTATATCTGTTTGGGCAATTTCTTTGTTCAATTCAGTTTTAGCACAGAAAAAAGAGATGGCAGCTGCCAAAGAGTTAGAGAATGGAGGTCGATTCTCCATGGCTTTGCAGTTGTACAAAAAGGCTGAAGCTAAAGATAAATATTTAGCTCCTGAGGAACGGGTGGAATTGTATAAATCTATTATTTATTGCAATACGAAATTGTCGAACCCTAAGGCTACGGAAAAGTATTTTGAAAAAATAAAGGATGAAGAAGCACTAACCGATAGTTTAGCCATTAAATATTCAGAGGTGTTAAGAACCCTGGGAAAGTTTCCCGACGCTGAAAAAGAATATTTAGCAGTAGCTAACAAACAGAATGATGCTCGATTAAAAGCAAATATGTTAGCTACTTTAGATTGGTTTAAAAAATATAGAAATAACATACAGCCTTATAAAATTGCAAGAACCAATATCAAAACGGATGGATTGAGTATGGGGGTAGAAGAATATAAAAATGGTGTGATTATCGGGATGCCTAAAAAGGAAGAGGAACAAGTGTTTTATAATTTAGGGTTTAGTGAGAAAAAGGATTCTATACATTTTTCAGAGCCCGTGTTGTTAAGTAAAAACTTGACAAGCAAGTTCTACGAAGGTTATCCTTCTTACGATGCAAAAAATAAAATTTTATATTTTACTTCTAACTCTTTGTCTAAAACTAAAGTGAAACAAGGAGGGAAAAAAGACAAAGGAAATATAAATCGATTGAAAATATATAAGTCAGTTTGGGTTGATGGAGATTGGTCTGAGAAAGAAGAGTTACCTTTTAATAGTATGGAATATGATTGTCTTCATCCATCAATTTCAGAGGATGGTAATACTTTGTATTTTACATCTAACAAGAAAGGAGGAATTGGTGGTTATGATATTTATAAGGTAACTAAACAAGGGGACAAATGGAGTGAACCTTTTAATTTAGGGAGTTTGGTAAACTCTATCGGTGATGAGATGACACCGAAAATTGTAAATGATGTTTTATATTTTTCTTCCAGAGGCTTTTTTGGTTTTGGTGGTAGTGATGTTTTTAAAGTAAATTTAAAAGACAAAGAAGCTAAAATTGAGAACTTGGGTAAACCGGTTAATTCCGAAAAAGATGATTTTGCCTTTATTATAAATAAAGAAGACAGAGGGTATTTCTCTACGAATAGAGATTCTAAGAAAGCGGAGGATTTAATTTACAGTTTTGTTTATTATCCCGTAAATATTGTTACGGATGCCGAAAATGGTGAAAGGGTAGAGGATATAGATGTTACTATTTTGGCAAAAGTTGACGGAGAATGGAAAGAAGTACATAAACAAAGTACTAATAAAAAAGGGGAATGGCACTTCGATTTTAAAGATGATGTAGATTATAAAGTATTGTTTGATAATTCATACAGAAATTCAAAAGAAATTATCTTGCCTGCATCAGGTGATAGAAATAAACAACTAAAAGAATTGCAAAATGTTGATTTACAAAGAGTGTTTATTGATGGTTATGTAATTGACGAAGAAACTAAAAAAGGTATTGAAGGAGTAAAAGAAGTCTTATTTGAAGAAAATGAAAATGGTGAATTTGAAGAAATAGATTCAACATGGACAGATAAAGACGGGTATTGGCGTTTTGACGTAGAAAAGAATAAAGTGTATGAAGTCGAAATTCAGCGAGTTGATTATAAACTTGAAAAGATTAAAATAGAACCGATTGGTGACGGTGAGCCACATAGAAAATCGTATGTTTCTGAGTTGAAAATTATTAGAAACCAAGACGATGAAAAAGTGTTGGATGCTGAGAATATCTTTTTTGAAGTCAATTCTGCTACCATAACAAAAGATTCATATAAAGTTTTAGACCAAGTAATCGGCTACTTAAAAGCACACCCTTATTCTAAATTAGAAATTGCGGCTTATACAGATTGTACCGGAGATGATGCGTTAAATATGGCATTATCTCAGCGAAGAGCCGAGGCTTGTGCTAAATATGTGATAAAAGGAATAGGTGGAAAGGCTTTTAGAGTAAGGTCAAAAGGTTACGGAGAAACGAAACCACTCAATCCTTGTGCAGAACAAGAAGCTAATCCTGAAATTGCTGCAAAAAACAGACGTGTTGAGTTTAAACTAGTCAAGTAATATGAGGAGTGTTTTCTTCTATTTATTGATTTTTGTTTTTTTATTTTCTTGCAAAAAGAAAAAGAAGGAAACAATTATTGAAGGAAGCTTAATCTCTAAAATTGAAAATATTCCTGTCGATGATGTTTGGGTGGGATTGTACAAAAGGGAGGTAAGTAACGGAAGTTATTCCAATAATTTTAAAAAGGTTGGTGAAAATAGATTTTCCAAAAGATATACGTTTTCGTTTATTAAAGGAGGAGGAGATATTGAATATAAATTAATGTTTAGCAGTACAGGTTATCTAAATAAAGAACATATTTTGAGTGCTGATGCCATCGTGTCGGGTAAAAGCAATGCTTTTGACATTGGGCTTCTTCCGGTTGGAAAAGTTAATTTGCATATAAAAAGTGGGGTTAATTCTACCATAGATGATGCTTTTTCGTTTAGCCTAAATGGGGAATGTGCCGACTGTTGTTCGTTTTCTGATTATGCCTTTCAGGGAAATGCAGTTGATACTATTATTAGTTGTAATACAGTAGCTGAAAAATATGTAAAATATTCATATTTCCTAACTAGAAATAATTCAACTGATTATGTTGTAGATTCGTTTTTTTGTGAAAAAGGGACAGAGATAGATGTTTCATTGATATATTAAAAACTGAATAATTTGATAAATTGAAACTAATAAGCTACATATCAATATTGTTTTTAGTAAGTATTCTACTCTTTTTGAATGCTTGTAAAAAAGATGCAGCACAGAAAAAAATATCTTTTTATAC